>CAZOOL010000114.1:3857-5916 GCA_964581405.1 uncultured Oscillospiraceae bacterium
AAAAATCCACTTCCTGAAGACGAATGAGAGTCACAATATAAATTTTAAGAGCTTCGAGCAGGAATTCGACGGAAGCACCCTCATCAACGCAGTGGACCGCACCGACCCATTCGGGCATGGGGCGTTCCGGGTGCTCGGGTCCGAAGGAAACCGCATTTGGGAAGTCGCGGGCATAGGTTCCGCCGCCCATGGTATAAAGTTCGGCCTTTTCGCCGGTGATTTCGTTATAGGTGTTGATGCAGGTCTGAATTTCGGGGCTGCCGGGTTCGATATAGAAAGGCTCCATCTCCGCGATGGTTTCGCAGACGCAATGCTCGCCGAACCTCTCGTTGATGGTCGCGGTGATCCGAGCACCGCTTGTGTTGGTGGGATAGCGGCTGTCAAGGCTCTGGAAGAATTTTCCGTCCTTGATTCCGATGATTCCGCCGACAATAGTGAGCGGATCGAACTTTTTGTCATCCGCGTCAACGCCTATTCCGCTGCCGTCAGAAGCGGAATGGAGTGCCTTGAGCACGGAAAGGTAATCCGCCTCCGCCTTTGAGCAGAGATCGTTTTCAAGAATGTAATTCACGAGCACGCCAATGGCGTTGACGGTGCCTTCCGGCATGGAAGCATGACCGCTTTTGCCGAATGCTTTGACGGTAAGAAGGCCGTCTTTTGCGGAAACCTCAATATTTTCCGCCGGCGCGGGGGCTTCGCCCTCGAATTTGAGCACAGCTTCGGCCTTATCCGGAATCACGTTGAAAGCCATACCTCCGCTGATGGAAACGATTTTCTCCTGTGAGCATCTGGAATGGATCATGCCCTGATAAATGCCCTTTTCACCGTTACAGACGGGAAAGTTGGAATCCGGGCTGAACGCAAAAGCCGGTGCGGGATAGTTTTTGAGGTAGTACTGAACGTCGCCCATACCGGTTTCTTCGTTTGCGCCGAGGAGCGCACGGACAGTATAGCGAAGGGGAATATTCTTTTCTTTAAGGTATTTGAGCGCATAAAGACAAACCACGCTGGGTCCTTTATCGTCCATAACGCCGCGTCCGATGATATAGCCATCTTTTTCCCACATTTCAAAGGGGCTTTTTGTCCAGCCTTCGCCGACGGGAACAACATCGAGATGGGTTACCGTGGCAATATATTTTTCGCTGTCCTCGCCGGGGAGCTCCGCATAGCCTATATAGTGTTCGCAGTTTCTGGTGCCGAGCCCAAGCTCGCCCGCGATTTCAAGTCCCAGTTCAAGGGCTTTTTCCGGCTCTCTGCCAAAAGGGGCGCCTTCCTCCGGTTCGCCCTCAATGCTCGGAACGGCAACAAGGCGGCCGATATCCCTGAGGATATTTTCTTTGTTTTCTTCGATAAAAAGGTCTATGTCTTTAAGGTTTATATCCATAATTTCTCTCCTTTCAGAATTCCCATAGTTCAAGTATACCCGATTTTATGCGAAGGTCAAGATTTTTTGCGATAATTTGCGATGCATTGCGGACGGAACGGACGAGAACTTTTCACTCAGTCGGGTTTGACATTATTTTTCGCACCGGATTCGTCTCCTTTCGTCTGTGAAAAAATCCAGCGCATCAAATCTAACGCAATAAAAAATGCGACAGGCACAAGGGCTGCTGATATTGGAAGGAAAGAGGAGCTTGAGGGGGAAACCATCAGGGTTTCCACCCTCATTCGGATAAGGCACCGAACAAAAAAGACCGCAAAACAGAGGTGCCTCGTAAGGAAGTGCCTCTGTTTTTTGTCCGCGGGTTTTGCGGGCATCGGATTTTGTATCTCAAAATCCGTAAAGCCTTCCCCTTGGGCAAAGATGACATAGCGAAGCGATGACGGATCAGGATAAAATGTAGAGAACGTTCTTGACCGTTCCGTTTCTCTTTCGTTTTTGATGTACCCCCATCTCTTTGACGGCGCAAAGAGACGGTGGTACCCGCCAGAGAAACGCCTTTCTACCCCTGTTGTTGCTCCCGCAACAACTGTCCCCTTCAAAGGGGACAAAACGCACCACCGAACGAACGGAGATTCCGAATCCCCACCGTTGCCGCTCGGGGTCGGCAACGGTTTT
>CAZOOL010000115.1:0-5834 GCA_964581405.1 uncultured Oscillospiraceae bacterium
GCCATTCACTGAAGTAAATATTGCTTAAAAAGAAAAAAGAGCGCCGCTTCGGATGGAGCGGTGCTTCTTTTTATTCTTTCAGGTTTACGCCGTCTTTGCCGAACAGAAGATTCAGCAAAGTTCCGTTGATTTTTTCGGGATTCCGTCCTGCATAAAGGACAAAACAGCCTAAAAGTATGGCAGCAATTCCCAAAACAACCGAGATAACTGTAAGTTCCTCAATATCCTCTTTGCGGCTCAGGTCTTCCGGAGAATAATAAACAAATCCGCTTTCGTCCGAAATTCCATAGATGGTGTTTGCGTTCGAAGCGAAAATATCGGGTTTATAAAAAACGGTGAAAATTGTTTCCCCGTTGCAGTTATCCGCAAGGCGCTGAACGTCGGAAATAAAAGCATAGCTTTTTGTTTCATAGGCGTATTCTTCGTTTTCGCTGTAAAGATAGAGATATTTTCCGCCGTATCTTCCGCTGTGTTCCTCAAAGCGGTAAAAAGTGAGTTCTTTTTTAAGAAGTTCGGATTCACCCGGCGCCTCAAGAATCGAAGGAAGGAAAAACGGCATAACAAATGCCGCCGCGGCGATGATAAAAACGAGAATCAACCCAAAAATATTCCCTCCGGGATTTTTAAGATTCCCGCGGAAAATATCCTTTGCCGGAGCAGGAACGGCATCTCCATTGTATTCGGCGAATTTCTGCTTTACCTTTTCATAAAAATCCTTTGCCGCTTCACTATTGGAAAAACAGGAAACGGATTTTTTGCCGCAGCGGATGACGTATTCATCATCTTTGTTATGGAATCCCGTCACGTCCGAATACGAATATTCGTGCTTTCTGCCAAGGAAATCCGTATGAACAAAGCCGTCATCATCATAGGCGATTCCCGAATTGATTGCAGGCACAAAGACCAAAGCGGAAATCACCGCAAAAAGGGCGGCGGCGCTTATGCCTCCGCAAACCGACCAGACCGCAGAAGACGCCGCTTCAAATCCAAGCAGTATCAGAACAAGCGAAAACAGAAAAAACATAAGCCCTGCTATGAAAACGGGGAAACCTATTTCGTTTTGCGCACGCTTTTTTGATTTTTTAAGGAACGCAGAAAAGAAGAAAATGTTCAGAATAAAAACAATCCCAAAAACAATGAGCACGGGAATTTTCATAAAATCACTCCTCTGTCATTTTAAGAAAAGCGTCGACGTCAAATTCCTTCTCCCCATCGATTTCTATGGCGTTTTCGCCGATAGGGCGCTGGAATCCGCGCCAGTACATCTCGATTTCCGCTTCGGAAACGGGAAGGTTATCCGGGCCGTTTTTGCCGGTTCTTTCCGCGAAGCGGCGCTTGAGCACCGGCAGATCCGCTTTTATCCAAACGAGCACCGGCTCTCCGCCGCTGTTTTTGATATGAGCACAAAACTCGTCCCTCCGCTGCCGGAAATCCCGCATATCATAAAAATTTTCGGCTTCCTTTTCAGTTTTTGAGCACCGCCTTTCAAAAAAAGGCGTACAAAAAACGTACGCCCTCTTAAAATATATCAGATTTTTGAATATCTTTCCTGCGAATCGTCACCCTCAAGACCCCATCCGCAGACGTTTCCGCGCTGAATTGCGCCCAAAAGTTTATTCGGAAGGCAGTCATAGCCCTCCTCGTGCTCAAGGCGGTAAATAAGATTCTTCACGTGCTCACGCTCGGTATGCTTATCCGCAGGACAGCGGCTTTTTACGATGGGAAGGTGCTCGTGGCTTGCAATTTTTACTATCTCATCCTCATGACAATATATAAGCGGACGAATGACGGTGATTTCTTTCCTCGAAAGCCAGGTCACCGGAGAAAAACAGCCTATCCTTCCCTCATCAAAAAGGTTCATCATAAAAGTTTCAACCGCATCCTCAAAGTTGTGACCAAGAGCCATTTTGTTGCAGCCGTTTTCTTTCGCAACGTCATGAAGAAGCCCGCGCCTCATTCTCGCACAGAGGGAGCAGGGGTTCTTTTCCTTGCGTTCCTCAAAGATGACCTCGCCGATATGGGTGCGGCGGATATCAAGCTTTACGCCAAGGCGGCGGCAAAGTTCCTCGATTTCCGAATAATCGTTGGGTTCTCCTCCGAATTGCGGGTCGAGGCAGACTGCCACGACCTCGTAATCAATGCCGATAAAGCGGCGAAGCCCCGCAAGTCCCGCCAGAAGAGAAACTGAATCCTTTCCGCCGGAAACACCAACGGCGATTCTGTCGCCGTTTTCAATCATATTATAATCCTCGATGGCCTTGCGCATTGCGCCCATCAGTTTCTGCAAAGTATTATCGCCGGAAATAGTAATTCCTCCTTTCAAAGCCCTCTCGTTAAAGGGGCTGGCACGCCGCAAGGCGTGACTGGGGGATTCTTTTGCAAATTACATATAATTCCACGATGAATCCCTTTGGATTTTTAACCGCAAGCGGTTAAAAATCCATCTCACTTTGACAAGGGAGATAGTCAAATCTGATTAACCCCAGCGTCTGTCCAGTCAAAATCCCGTAGCTCGCCTTTTGTCTGCATATCGGGATAATCCCACTGGCGCAGTACCTCGTATGCGGCGATGGCAACGCTGTTTGAAAGATTGAGGCTGCGCAGGGTCGGGCGCATGGGGATACGCACCGCCGTACCCGGGTTTTCGAAAAGAAGCGATTCCGGAAGTCCGGCATCTTCCCTTCCGAAAAAGATATAGCACCCGTTCGGATAGGAAACGTCGCTGTGGCGGTGAAGCCCTTTTGTGGTGAAATAGAAAAAATCGCCGGTATTCTTTGCGAAAAAATCCGCTAAATCGTCATAAAAAGTGATATCGAGCTTATCCCAGTAATCAAGCCCCGCCCTTTTGAGTTTTTTATCATCGATAACGAAACCCATGGGGCGCACTATATGCAGTCTTGCTCCGGTTATGGCGCAGGTTCTGGCGATATTTCCGGTATTCTGGGGTATTTGTGGTTCAACGAGAACAATATTCAGAGCGGCCATATCTTATCTTCCGCAGCAGTGTTTATATTTTTTGCCGCTTCCGCAGGGACAGGGGTCGTTTCTGCCAACCTTTTTCTTTTTGGAAACAGTTGCGGAAACGCTTCCGTCGCCGGCAGCTTCAACGGGAACAGCCACCTGTTCGCGCTGGGGAGCAGCCTTTACACGGACGGTCATAAGCATTTTTACGGTGTCCTCCCGAATGGCCTCAATCATCTGGTCAAACATATCAAAGCCTTCGATGCGGTATTCGACTACAGGGTCGTGCTGGGCGTAGCCGCGAAGACCGATTCCCTGTTTGAGGTCGCTCATGGCGTCGATGTGATCCATCCATTTGAGGTCAACGTTTTTGAGAAGGGCAACGCGCTCGAGCTCGCGCATGATTTCGGGTGTGAACTGTTCTTCCCTTGCGGAATAGACTTCCTCCATTCTGTTATGAAGGATTTCGGCGATATCTGCCTTGGTAAGCTTGGCAAATTCATCTTTTGTGAAACGAAGGTCACCGTCCGTAAGCATCCAGCCGAGGTAATAGTCGCGCAGTCCGTCAAGGTTCCAGTCATCTCTGGTTTCGTCGCTGGCAAGATAGATATCCACGGTTTTTTCGATGCTTTCGCGGCGCATGGTTGCGATATATTCACTGATATCCTCGCCCTCGAGAACTTTTCCGCGCTGACCGTAAATGATGGTTCTCTGCTGGTTCATGACGTCGTCATAACGGAGAACGTTTTTACGTATCTCAAAGTTTCTGCCCTCGACTTTTTTCTGGGCGCCTTCGATAGAGTTGCTGAGCATCTTTGCGTCAATGGGCATATCTTCCTCAACCTTGAGGGTTTCCATAATAGACTGGATTCTCTGACCGCCGAAAAGTCGCATAAGGTCGTCTTCAAGAGAAATGAAGAAACGGGTTTTGCCCGGATCACCCTGACGTCCGGCACGTCCGCGGAGCTGGTTATCAATGCGTCGGGATTCATGGCGCTCGGTACCGATGATATAAAGACCGCCGGCATTGCGGACTTCCTCGGCCTTCGGGGCGATTTCCTCTTTAAATCTGTGAAGAAGTTCGGAATAATGCGCTCTTGCGGCAAGAATATCTTCCGCACCGGTTTCAAAATAGGCGGTTGCGGCATTTATCATTTCCTCGTCGTAGCCGAGCTTTCGCATTTCAGCTTTTGCAAGGAATTCCGCATTGCCGCCGAGCATGATATCGGTTCCGCGTCCTGCCATGTTAGTGGCGATGGTAACAGCACCGGGAGTGCCCGCCTGGGAAACGATCTCCGCCTCTTTATCGTGGTGCTTTGCGTTGAGCACGTTATGGGAAACTCCTCTGCGTTTGAGCATGGAACTGAGAATTTCGGATTTTTCGATGGAAACGGTACCCACCAGAACGGGTTGATTTTTCGCATGAGCATCAACGATTTCATCAATTACGGCGTTGAATTTGCCCTTTTCGTTTTTATATACAACGTCGGGCATATCATCACGGATGACGGGCTTGTTGGTAGGGATTTCCACAACGTCGAGACCGTAGATTTCGCGGAATTCGTCGCTTTCGGTCATTGCGGTACCGGTCATACCGGAAAGCTTTTTATACATTCTGAAGTAGTTCTGGAAGGTGATGGTCGCAAGGGTTTTGTTTTCTCTCGCAACGGTAACGCCTTCCTTCGCTTCGATTGCCTGATGCAGACCTTCGTTATAGCGGCGGCCTATCATAAGGCGTCCGGTAAATTCATCAACGATGATAACTTCGCCGTCTTTTACAACGTAGTCGATATCCCTTTTCATAACGCCGTGTGCTTTAACGGCCTGGTTGATATGGTGAAGGAGGGTCATGTTCTCGGCATCGTTGATATTTTCGACATTGAAATAGGCTTCGGCCTTTTTTGCACCCCTTGGGGTAAGGGTTGCATTGCGGGCTTTTTCGTCAACGATATAGTCCGCTTCGATATCGTCAACCTCCTCCTTGGAGTCGTGCTCTTTCACGCGAATGGCGGAAAGGGTTCTCGCAAAGCGGTCGGCCTTCTGATAAAGGTCTGTGGATTTATCGCCGCGACCGGAAATGATAAGAGGAGTTCTTGCTTCGTCGATGAGAATGGAGTCCACCTCGTCAACGATGGCGTAGCTGAAGCCGCGCTGGACTCGTCTTTCTTTATAGGTAACCATGTTGTCGCGGAGGTAGTCGAAGCCGAATTCGTTATTGGTGCCGTAAGTGATATCTGCGGCATAGGCTTCCTGTCTGTCCTCGACTCCGTGAATTACAAGACCGACGGAAAGTCCCATATAGCTGAAAACCTTGCCCATCCATTCGGAGTCGCGCTTCGCAAGGTAATCGTTGACGGTTACGATATGAACGCCTTCGCCGGTAAGGGCATTGAGGTACGCAGGAAGAGTTTCGACGAGGGTTTTGCCCTCACCGGTTTTCATTTCTGCAATTCTTCCCTGATGAAGAATGATGCCGCCGATGATCTGTACCGGATAGGGGCGCATTTCAAGAACACGGTCGCAGGCTTCGCGGCAGGCGGCGAATGCTTCCGGAAGAATATCGTCGAGGGTTTCACCGCCGGCAAGGCGCTCTTTGAAAAGCGCGGTCTGGCCTTTAAGTTCCTCCTCGCTCATATTGCGATAGGTTTCTTCGAGGGCAAGAACCTTTTTGACGATGGGGTCTATTCTTTTAAGTTCTTTCTGGGAATAATTTCCGAAAATTTTATCAAGCAATCCCATTTATAAAGCTCCTTTGTATTAAAATAGGAATAATAATCTAAAATAATATTTTACCGCTAATAAATTATAAAGTCAATTAAGAGAGTGTAAACAATTATGACGAAACTTTTCATTTTGCTTTTTTGCTTGAAAAT
>CAZOOL010000116.1:0-5749 GCA_964581405.1 uncultured Oscillospiraceae bacterium
GCTTTTTTATTGAGAATTGGCGATGAGCGGTTTGTAAGAGGAAATCACAGAATCAGATGCAGGGGCGGTCCTTGCGGTCACCGTTTTTCGGGCGCGACAAGCTAAAAAACAGCATACAGCACCCGTAGAAGCAGCCTTGAGCACGGCGAAAGCAAAAGACTCATTTTTTCGAGAATCGGCAGATATTCCGCTGCAGGAGAAAAATCAACGGAAAATTCCTCCCCCATGATTTCGCCGGAAAAAACCATGTTTTCAAACTCAATGAAGAGAACCTCCCCGGAAGAAAAACCGCTCCCGGCGATGTTTTCGTTGATGAGCGCAAAAGCGAGCACAGCCGTGAGCACAAGAATTATCACTGCAAGGCTTACCCCGAGCGCCCTTTTGAAATCTGCCATAAAAAATGCCCTCCTTTTATAAAAAGGCTGGGCATTTTTTCGGCTTTTTATTCAGCGAGAAGCTCCGCGAGCGCATTTGCGAGAAGTTCCGCGGAATATTTTGCTTCCTCGAGGGTGTTCCCGGTGGCGCCTATTTCAATGAGCAGGAGCCCCGGGGAAAGATCCATGTTGTATTTGCGGTAATCGAAAAGAATGGGGCGGCAAAGTCCGGGATAAAGCTCCTCCAATTTATCCGCAAGAGCCGCCGCAAAGCGCAGATTTTCCCAGTAATCGGGCATATTCATGGTCCCGTCGTCACAGCCGGCGATTATCATGATCTGGGCGGCTTTTTTGCCGTTGATGATTGCCGTGGGCTTGATTATTTCCGTTTCGGAAGGCTCGATGGCGTCCCGGTGGATATCGAGGCAGACACTGATTCCGGGATATTCCCCAAGATAGCCGGAAATGGTAACGGCGCTGCGCTGGTAGGAACCGTTGTAGCTCGGGTCGTCATGCATGGTTCCGTCATGTATGACTCCTATACCCTTTTCCGTGAGCACGGAAGTGAGCACGTCGCCGACGGAAATCATGTTTTCGTCCGGGTCTGTGCTTCTCCAGCTTCCCTCAACGTCAAAATACCCTCTGTCCGCAGGTTCATAACCCTCGGTTGCGTGGGTGTGATAGATAAGCACCTGCGGAGTTCCCGGGGATTCCGTGCTCAGAGAAAGGCTGTGCTTTGTTTCGAGCATGGATTTGATTTTTTCAGCGCTGTGGTGGGTACAGTTTTTGATAATTGCGTTTCCATAGGAAACGTAAAGCCCTCCCTCGACGGCGGAATACTGCGTTTCGGTAACGGTTCCCCGGCGGCTTTCCGGAACCTCCGGAACGGTTATGGGCTCGCTTTCCGCCAAAACTTCTTCGGGAGCAGGCTCGCTTTCAGTGATTTGAGCATCGCCGTTTTCGGGTTCGGAAGCTTCGGTGCTCAAGGTGTGTTTTTCCTCCGCGGGCTTGCTTAAAAATTCGGCGGTCGTTCCCGGCGAAGCGAAAGCAATGGCGTAATAAAAGATATCCGAACCGCTTTCGGCAAGGCGGATGGCGGAATACATTCCAAAAAAGCAAAGGAAGATAACGAAAAAAGTCCTTCCAAGAAAAACCGTACCTTTTTTGACCGTCTTTTTGATTTTTTTTACGGATATAACGCTCTTGCTTTTCTTGTCCATAAAATCCTTCCCTGCACCGAGTTTTTTCAAGGAATTCTATGCAAAAGCAGAGGAAAATATGCCCAAAACAAAAAAACAACCTCCGGTTGAGGGAAAAAACAACCGAAAGTTGAGGCTTTTTGACAAAAAACAACCTTTGGTACGTTTATTTTTGACCGCGGAAATGTTAAAATTCAGTCATAGAAAGTCGAAAGGAGTCGTTCAAAAATGGAAACCATAGGAAAAAGAATAGCAGAACTTCGTAAAAACAACAACTTAAAACAGGACGAACTGGCGGAAGTCCTCGGAGTTTCGCCCCAAGCAGTAAGCAAATGGGAAAACGACATTTCCTGCCCGGACATAATGCTCCTTCCGAAACTGGCGAAGATTCTCGGCGCCACCGTTGATGAACTGCTTTCCGGAAAGGTCGAAGCGGAGGTATCCTACGTTCCGGAAGAGGAACGCAAGGATATAAAGGATATGATGTTCCGCATCGTTTTGAATTCGCCCGATGACGGAAAGGTGAAACTGAAGATACCCTGTGCCCTCATTCAGGCCGCAATAGAGTGCGGAATGGATCTTCCCCAGATTTCCGGCAACGGCGCACTTAAAACCATTGATTTTCAGAAGCTTTTTGAGATGGTGCAAAAAGGCGTTATGGGGAACATTTTGGAGGCGGAAACGCCTGACGGCGGCACCGTCAATATTTTTGTGGAGTGACGCGCGATGAAAATTAATATCAAAGATGAGGGAAAAAAGATCAATATCGGTATCCCCACAGGGCTTGTGATGAACTATTTTTCCGCGACGTTCGCGCCGCTTTTCATCAACAGAAAAATAAAAAATCACGGGATGAAAGTGACCGTGCCCATGTGCTGGAAGTTTGTTCGCGCCTTTAACAAAACAAAAAAGCACTTTGGAGGAAAGCTCGAATTTCTGGAGGCGGAAACTCCTTCCGGTACCAGCGTAAGTATAACGCTGTAAATGCCGGGACAGGCCTTTTTCCTTGAGGCAGGAAAATATGACGAGCGGACGGACTTTTTGTTTGCCCGCTTCTTTCGTTGATAAATAAGCAGGAGCCGTCATCGCTTTGATGACAGCTCCTTTGTTTTTTAATATTCTGTTTTTGTTTTTCAGCCAAAGGAAATTCCGGAAACAAGCTCCGGGAGGAGGGCTTCGTCAAGGGTTGCCACGGTGACAACGCCCATCCAGTCGCCGCATTTTTTCACAGCGACGGTTTCGTAAATGGAAATTCCGTAATAGTCTATTATGACGGAAAGGCAGGGAACTTCTTCGCCGTCGATGGAAACAGTTTCGATTTCAAGCTTTGAAAAGACGATGCCGGAACCTTCCATCTGGGCAACGGCGGCGTTGAGATAGCCGCTTTCATCGAGTATCGTTCCGTAAACGATGCCGAGGTTTTCATAATTTACGTTAACCGTTGCGCCGGTTTCGAGGTCGGCGCAGTACATATCATAGATTATCTCCGCATTGGCAAGGGCTTCGGCGTACTCATCAGTGAGTATTTCCTCGGAGGCGATACCCATGGTCGCGGAAATTTCCTCGTCGCTGTAATAATACCAGTTTTCGTCCGCGGTATAGCTTATGCCGAAGGCGGAGTTTTTATAAACGCCGTTTTCCACCGTTCCCCTTTTGGGAACAAATTCCTCATTCTCCGGTTCGGAAGAACAGGAGCAAAGTCCGAAAAGCATCATAAGAGCCATAAGGACGGCAATTGTTTTTTTCATCAGAAACACCTCTTTCTTATTCAAAAGAAATACTTTTTTCTATGGAGAAAAGTTCCGCTTCATCGAGAGCCGCAATGGTTACGACCCCGAACCAGTCGCCGCATTTTTTGACTATGATTTTTTCGTAAATCTCAAGTCCGCCGAAATTCGCAGCTACGTTGAGGCAGGGATAAAGCCCGGAACCGATAGAAGCAACTCCGATTTCATTTTTTTCGAGGGTGACGCTTCCGCTGTTGAACTGGTAATCGATCTCAATCTGATAGAGTTCAAGATAATATTCGATGTCGATGACCTCGCCGTAGGTGGCGGCAAGATTCTCATAGGTCACGTTGACTGTTCCGCCGGTAAGGCTGCTCGCGCAGTACATATCATAGATTATGCCCGCTTCAGAAAGGGCTTTTGTATCTTCGGCGGAAGGAATATCCTCCTCAGAAAGCCCCATGGAAAGGGCGATATCGCTGTCGCTGTAATAATACCAGTTTTCGTCACCGGAAAAGGTTATGCCGAAGGCGGAGTTTGTATAAACGCCGTTTTCGACCGTTCCCCTTGCGGGAAGAAAGCTTTCTTCGGCGGAACAGGAGCAAAGCACCGCCAGCATTGCAAACGCCAGAAAAACGGCGATAATTCTTTTCATTTTTAAAACCTCATTTCAAAAATATGTGCTTATAACAGTATAGCACTTTCGCTCTTTAAGGTAAATATGCTGTTTAAATGAAAACTTTGCAAATATTTTGAATTATCAGGATATTTTTGCATTATTTACACTTGAACGAAAGCCCCAAAGGTGATATTATTGTATTTAGTGAAAGTTTTTGCCAAAATAGGAGAATTTGAAATGAAGCACGAAAAATCCTGTGGTGGCCTTATTTACCGCGAGCATGACGGCGAAACGCATATTCTTTTGCTCAAACACCGCTGCGGCGGCCATTGGTCTTTCCCGAAGGGCCATATGGAAGCCGGCGAAACCGAAATGGAAACCGCCCTCCGCGAAATCCGCGAGGAAACCGGTCTTCGCGTGTTTTTGAGGGAAGGTTTCCGTGAAGCGGTTGAATATTCGCCCAAGCCCAACGTCAAAAAACAGGTCATTTATTTCATCGGATTCACTCTTAACGAATCCACCCTTCACCCCCAGGAAGAGGAAGTCAGCGAGCTTCAGTGGATGGAAATCCACGCGGCTTATGAAGCCGTCACCTTCCGCAACGATAAAAACCTCATCGCGAAAGCGATGGATTTCATCGACAGACGAGGAATGTAAAAAATTGAGCACGGAGCAAAAAAATGCCCCGTGCTCATTTTTTGTTCATACTGATGTAAAAAGCAACCGAGCATAAAGAAAATTCCTTGTGCCCGGTTTCTCATTTGATTATCTTCTGCCGCCGGGACCGCCCATATGACCGCCGGGACCACCCATGTGTCCTCTTCCGCCGGGTCCCATGGGGCCGCGGGGACCGCCCATATGGCCGTGACCCATATGTCCGCCCATGGGAGGATGCATATATCTTCTCCTTCTGCGGTTAAAAATCCTGTTCAGTATGGAAACCCCTGCCACCGTTCCTACAACGGTTGCGGCGGTTTTTGTCGCGCCGGAAAAACCGGAATTGCTCTGGTTGTTCTGGTTATATTGAGTGTTCTGGGAATACTGGGCGTTTTGGGTATTGGAATTCGTTCCGCTTGAAAGGGAAGATCCGCAATAGGGACAGAAATTCGCGGAAACGCTGATTCCCGCGCCGCAGTTGGGGCAAAAACCGTTCATAAAATTATCCTCTCTTAATACATTATATATAGCTTGCCTTTCGGCAAATAAATTCATTGATTACAGAATATCATAATTTTTTGAACAGTTTTGAAATAAAATATTTTCATATTATAAATTTTCCCCGGAAAACTTGAACAAAACATTGCGAAAGAGGCAAAAAATGATCCGCCCGTAAAAATCCCGCAATTTTCGGGACTTTTTTCTTTTTGAATGCAACGAAACCGCAGAAATATATTACTATATAAATATAAGGAATATTAAAAGAGGAAGTGCTTGTTTTGAAAAAGACTTTGATTTTTATACTTGTTTTTGTTCTTTTGATTTCCGGCTGTTCAAAAAAATCGGTTTTGAAAGAGAAGAGGTCGAATCTGCCCTTGAAATTCTTAAAAACGAAGATTTAATGGACGAAACTTTCGTTTCGGTGGGAGACAATACCACACAAATCGAGCTAATTGAAAATTTTGTTGCGGCTGTTGAAAAGGGCAAAGCCGCCTTTGTTCATGGAACCGCAGTTGGAGAACCTCTTTATTTTTATTATGAACTCTCATATGAACCCGGCGGAAGGCTATTAACTCTGTCCGGCTTCCTTGATACGAAAAAAATCCCTCCTCCGCCACAGCCTTTCTGCGGCCGTAAATTTTGCACGAAAAAAGCACCCTTGCGGGTGCTTTT
>CAZOOL010000117.1:0-5585 GCA_964581405.1 uncultured Oscillospiraceae bacterium
AAGGCTTCGGTCTATGCGGGTAAGCTGGATTTCGATGCCCTCCTCCTCAAGGCGCGAAAGCAGCTCGATGGTGGCGTATGAATCCAGAAGTCCCGTTTCCATAAGGTCGGTGTCATCATCGAAAACCCTCTCGTCCTCGCAAATTTCATAAAGCAGTTTTTTCAAATCTGTCATAAGGTTTCCAGCTTCTTTCTGTCGATTTTTCCGTTTCGGTTCACGGGGAGTTTTTCAAGAACCTTTATGCTTTTCGGTATCATATATCCCGGCAGCTTCCGTAAAAGGTTTTCGCGGATGCTCATTTCCGAAATGCCGCCGGAAACAAATGCTTTAATAAGTCTGACTTCGCCTTCTGCGTTCTTTTTCGCAATGACGGCACAGCTTTCGACCCCTTCCATCGCGGCGATATTCGCCTCGATATCCGAAAGCTCGATGCGGTATCCTTTGTATTTTATCTGACCGTCTTTCCTGCCCTTGCAATAGAGCTTTCCGTCTTTTATAAAACCGAGGTCGCCGGTGCGGTAGCAATCTTTTTCGCCTGCTTTATAGTGCCCGCCTTCCGCTCCGTCAAGATATCCGCCGAAAACGCTTTTGCCTTTGAGCACGATTTCGTCATCTTCTATGACGATTTCCGCCGCCGCGGAAGAAATTTTGCCGCAGGGCAAAATTTCTTCGTGCTCAAGGCTTTCCCTCGTTATTTCCGCGGCACAAACGGCGCTCGTTGCTTCTGTCGGGCCGTAGGCATTTATTATCCCCATATGCGGAAATCTTTCAAAAACGGCTTTGCAAAGGGATTTTTGAAGCGTTTCTCCGCAAAAATATATGCATTTTACAAAAGGGAACTTCGCTTCGCAAAATTCCTTGTTGAGCATACAAAGCCGCAGAAAAGTCGGCGTTGCAACTATCACGTCCGTCCTGTTCTTTTGCATCGCATCAAAAATTCCATCGAACTCATCTCCGCCTCCGAACTGGACAAGGGTATGCCCGCCGAAAAGCGCATAGAACACCGCCGCCGTGCTCAGGTCGAAACTGAACGCCGCATGGTTGAGCACGCATGCGTGCTCAAATTCACAAAGCGGTTCAAGGGAACTTATCCAGCCTATGAAATTATCAAGATTGTCATAGGATATAGGAACTCCCTTCGGTTCGCCGGTGCTGCCGGAAGTAAAAATAATATAGGCGGTATCATTTTCTTTTGCCGTTTGAGCATCATTTGAAGCTTCGGTTATTTTTACGCCTTTTCCCGTGCAGTCAAGTATTATCCCTGCGCCGGAAGCGGCGATTATTTTATTCTTCCGTTCTTTCGGCATGGCAGGATCTATGGGCACATAGGCTCTTTTTGCGATAATGCAGGCGAGGATCGCCGCCATCGTTTCGCTGTTTTTCCCTCCGAAAACCACCGCCGGAGAATAATCTCCGTTTTTTATCTTTTCCGCGATCTTTTGAGCACGGTCGAAAAGCTGTTCATAAGATGTTTGCTCTTCGCCATAGACATAGGCTGTTCTTCCGGAAAATTTTTCGGCAAGCTTTTCAATTTCAAAAATCATTCAATCATCTCTAATCTGTTCCGCAGGTATAAGGCTCGTGTCATACATCACAAGTGAATGGTTATCAAGAATCAGTTCCTTTCGTAGCTGGGCGCCGCTTTCCTTTTCAATCACAACGCGGTAAACCTGTGAAATGCGGTAATAGCGGTCGCCTTCCTTTCGGTAATGGTGGTTTTCCTCCAAAAGCCTGTATCTGCACGGAAAAGGCGCTTCGCTGCGAAGTTCACCGCAAAGCTCGCCGTTTTCTATCCATGTGCATATCTGCACGGTTTTATCCGTATTGTTTTTAAATCGGTAATCGACGTAATTATTCACGACCGAAGTTCCCGTTCCAAAGGGCACCCGCCTTCTGTCATCCGGAAAAAGCGCATCGGAATGATGGTGAAGCTCCGTCACGGTCAAAGGGCTGTTGAGCACCAGCCAATGCACCATATTTGCCATCTGACAAAGACCGCCGGCAATATCCGAACCGAGCTTTCCGCCCCTTCTGATAACAAGACCTTCTTTATAGCCTTCCTTTTCCGTGGTTTTCCCCACCGTATGCCAGAAGGAAAAGGTTTCGCCGGGTTTTATGATTATTCCGTTTATTTTTTCCGATGCAAGTCGGATATTGGTCACTTTATTTTCCTGAAGGCGCATATCGACTCCTTCGAGGTGCCTTATAAGTATGGAGCTGTGACTTTTCACAATATCGGGAAGGAACTGCGCGCTTTTTTCCTTCGCGATTTTTTCGCTGCTGAAAAAATCCTTTATATACCGAAGAGCCGTTTCCTTTCGGACTGAAATTTTATAGCAGGTCGGACTTATATCACAAAAAAGCTTTCTCCCCATTTTGCGCGCCTCCTTTTAAGAGCAAGATCTAATTCGACACTATTCTAACATTTTACAGGAGTAAAATCAATAGCTTTTCTGTGTTTTCTTAAAATAAAATAAAAATATTATAAAACAGAATAAAAAAACAACCTTTTGAAGTCAAAAAAAGACCGTCTTTTGACTTCAAAAGGCATAATAATTTTATTTTTTTGAACGGCGCTGGCCGTAATTTCCCGCTCCCCGGCGGTCGTCAAAACGGTAATTATCAATTTTTTCGTTTTTTCTTCCGGTCCGGTTTTTGGGAAAAGCTTTCTTTTCCGCTTTTGTGAGCAAAACGACAGTTTCGCAATGGTCGGTAAAAGGGAACATATCCACCGGCTGGATTTTCTTTACCTCATAGCCGTTTTCCGTGATGAACTCAAGATCCCGGGCGAGAGTCGCCGGATTGCACGAAATATAGACCAGCTTTTCGGGGCCGAGGGTCGCAACGGAAGAAAGAAAAGCCTCATCGCTTCCGGCTCGCGGCGGATCCATAAAAACGACGTCCGCTTTCGCCTTTTCCGCCGCCATTTTTACCATAAAATCGCCGGCATCTCCCCGTAAAAACTCAATATTGTCTATTTTGTTTTCCTTTGCGTTCATTCTTGCGTCCCTGACGGCTTCACCGTTCAGCTCGATTCCGATTACGCTTTTCGCTTTTTTTGCGGCGACCATTCCTATGGTTCCGATGCCGCAGTATGCGTCGATGACCTTTTCCCTGCCGGAAAGCCCCGCAAACTCGATGGCTTTATTGTAAAGCACTTCCGTCTGGACGGGATTGATCTGGTAAAAAGAGCTCGGAGAAATACGGAACCTGCATCCGCAGAGCTCATCGTATATATAACCTTTCCCGTAGGAAACTTTTTCCCTTTCGCCAAGGACCATGCTGGTCTTTTTCTCGTTTATATTCACAACAACCGTCGTGATTTCCGGATGGAGCTTAAGAAGCTCTTTTACGAAGTTGTTTCCGGAAGGGAAAACGTGGGTACCGAGAACGAGAACAACCATGATTTCGCCGGTTTTTATTCCCCGGCGTACCATAACGTGGCGCAAAAGTCCCTTGCCCGTATCCTCGTTGAAAGGCTCCATTTTGAAGCCCTTGAGCAGGGATTTTACGCTTCTGATGATCTCCTGGCATTTTTCGTCCTCGATAAGGCATTTCTCCACCTGGACGATATAATGGGTTCCGACCTGATAAGTTCCGCAGATTATATTGCCTTTTTTGTCTTTTCCAAAGGCGCTGTTCACCTTGTTGCGGTAAAAACAGGGGTATTTCATGCCGATTATTCTTTCGACTTTTCCGAATCTTCCGAGGAGAGCCTCTTCCCTTTTCTGCTTCTCCAAAAGCTGTTCGGGATAGGGCGTTCCGGTATATTGGCAGCCGCCGCATTTTTTTGAAACGACACAGACGCTCGGCATTTTTTCAGCACATCCTTTATCAGTTAATACGAATAAATTATACCATGCAATATGCGTTTTTTCAACGAATAATCCAAATCACAAAGCAAAAAAGCGGCGCAAGCCCAACCGGGCAAACGCCGCTTTGCATTTTTTATTTTTCCTCAAGCTCTTTTTCAAGGGTTCCGATTACGCCTTTTCTTGTGATTATCCCGCAAAAAGCGCCGCGTCCGTCAACGATCGGAACAAAGTTCTGGTTCATAACCGCGGCGATGACGTCCTTCCGCTCCGCTTCAATTTTGAGCGCGGGGCAAAAATCCTTTCGTATTATATCACCGAGCCTGCAATTTTCGTGGTCCTTCATTTCGGCTGAACCGACGTCCATTATCCGTCGGAGAAAATCGCCCTCCGTCACCGTTCCGACGTAGTTCCCTTTTTCACCGAGCACCGGAACGGCCGTATAACCGTAACGCATAAATTTTTCGAGCCCCTGGCGCACCGTATTGTTTTCGTATAAAAAAGCCGTGGATATTTTCGGAATCATTATTTTCGCTATATTCATAAAATTCCCTCCCGCATATTCAAGCCTGTTTTATATTTTCATTCTATCATCATTTTCTTTCTCTTTGGTAAAATCTTCTTGAGTAATCTGTGAATTTAGTTTGAACTTTCATATAAAACGACCCGAACCGGCCGGAAAGGGTTCCCGCCGCGCTTTTTACGGCTCATATCAAACCGGATTATGCCTGTTTTTCCGCCGAAAGCCAGCTTTCAAGCTTTTCGATACACTCCTCGGCATTTTTTCTTCCCATATTATAGAGCGTTTCGACCTTTTCCGGATTCTTTTCAAGCCTTCCTATTTTCGGCGGAGATTCCGGACGAATAACGAATATCCTGCCCTCTTTTTCGAGCTTTTCTATCTTCTCAAGGGTTTCGTTATATTTTATATGGCGGTTGCAAAGGGCTTCGGCAAATTGCGGGAATTTTCTGTAATACCGCTTTGCCGCGGCTCCCGCCCGAGACTTTTTCAGATAGCCTTTTGCCCTGGTCAAAATAACAACGTTTCGTGAAAAGCCCATTTCCGCAAAAGCTTCGATGGGTATGCTGTCGGAACAGCCTCCGTCGAGATATTTCCTTCCGCCGATTTTTACGGGCTTTGAAAAATACGGAAGCGAAGCCGAAGCCCGGACAGCGTCTATCTGCTCGTCCATATCTTTCACATGGATATATTCCGGCTTTCCGGTTTCGATATCGGTGCAGACGGCAAAAAATTCCGTTTTGCTCTTATCAAAGGTTTCGTAATCATAGGGGTCGAGCTTTTTCGGGATATCATGGTAACAGAATTTTTCGCCCACTATATCGCCGGTAAGCATCCAGCTTCTTATGCTCATAAAGCGCCAGTCGCCGCAGTATTTTTTATAATAGCGTATGCTCCTGCCCTTTTGATTCGATACGAAGGAACAGCCGTGAATGGCGCCGGCAGAAACTCCGATCACCCCGTCAAAGCAAATCCCGTGCTCCATAAAAACGTCGAGCACGCCGGCGGTATATATTCCGCGCATACCGCCGCCTTCAAGTACAAGACCCGTTTTCAAAAAAATCACCTCCGGGTTTATTTAATGCCAAAATCATTTTACAATAAAACCCGTTTCCGCCGCAACAGAATAAGAGCTTTTTCAACAAAAATTTATTATCCGTCCGCATTGAGATAATATTTAAAAACAATTCTCCGACATATTATAGTGATGCAAAAGCATAGTGCAAAAAAAGACCGGAGCTCCTGCTCCGGTC
>CAZOOL010000118.1:0-5459 GCA_964581405.1 uncultured Oscillospiraceae bacterium
CGGATCTGCTTACGGTATAGTGTTCTTCGGTAAGAGGAATACGAACATCGCCGTAACCGTCATTGAGGTAAAGTTCATCGTATTTCACGCCGAGTCTTGCTTTTACCGTAATAACAGCTTTCCAATCCTGGCCGATATATGCGTTATCAGCTTCATACTCCGCATCGGGGTTGTGTACGATATCGCCGACAATGCTTACGAAGGTATCATCTACGGGATAGAAGAAGAATTCGTAAATGTCATAATCGGTTACGTTATACATGCTGTAAGTTTTATAGGAATCTGCATAGTATTCAAGATACTGGCTGTAGGTTCCGTTATATTTTGCGGTTCTGCTTTCAAGGTTCCAACCGCCGGATTTGCCTTCGAGAAGGAGCCAGTCGGCGTCTTCAGAATCTTCCTGAGTATAGAAAGCGTTGTTGCCGGTGCCGTTGGAGCAGAGCCAGCCGTATGTTTCATTATAGAAACGGTAGTAGTTTCCGTTTTTGGAAACAGTGAAGATAACTGCGCCGTCTTCAACGCTTGCTACGTCTTTTCCGGTTTCGTCATCGGTCCAAACGTTTGCAAGAACGTTGTTTATGCTCTGGGTATCGTTTTCCGCACCGAGAACGCCCATTGCGGAAAGGTTATAGATAACGACTTTGTCGCCTTCGGAAGGAAGGGTCGTTTCGTCGGAAGCTTCAGAAAGAGCATAAAGGGTGAACTCATGCGGATAAGAAGAAGCATATCCGCTTACAGTCGTGTTCTTGTATGCGCGGAATTTGCCGCTGCTGCCGGTGTTGCTTGCAAGGGTTACGGTATCGTTACCGGTTCCGGTAAATACGAAGGTGCCGTTTTCCTCGTTGAAGCTCCAGTTCCATTCATAAGTGCCGGAACTGATTCCGTTGGTGTTGCCGCCGGCGGGTGCGATGGAAACGCCGTTGGAATCGGTGATGACAACGGTATTGCCTGTTACGGAAAGGGTCCAAACGCCGCCCTGTGCATCGGTGACTTTATCGCCTTCAATGGTGGGGGTTACTGCGGTTACCCAGTTTCCTTCAAGAACGCCCATGCCGGTTCCGGTTTCAACGACCATTGCGTAAACGCCGGAAACGAACTGATCCGCGGAGGTGATTTTTCCGCTTGCTTCGGCTTCATCGGAAATAACATAGAACATCTGGGCAAAAAGCGCCTCATCGGTTATGTTGTAATATCCGCTCCAGGTTCCGTAGCTGGACTGATATTCGATGTATGCGCCGCGGGCGGTATTGAGAATATAGTAGCAGTTTTCGGTTGCTGCTTCGGAAATGCTCCATTCGGAGTTTATATCGTCAAGGGGCATGCTGGTGTAGCTTGCGCCCATGGAAAGCTTCTGTCCGTCCGCAGTGGAGAAGGTATAGGTTCCTTCGGCACTTACGCTTACGGTCCAGATTTCCGCGTCGGTATATCCGGAAAGCTTATCTCCGTCAACCGCTACGTCAACGCCTGCATTGTAATAGCCGCTGTAATTGGAGGAAAGAGCTTTCATGTTGGCGGGGTTATAAATAACAACTTTATCGCCGTCTTTTACGGGAGCATCCTTCGGTTCATCGGGAACTTCCGGTTCGACGGTATCATCGCCGGATGCGCCGAGAGCATAGAAGCTGATTCCGTATGCCGCATCGGAAGGAGAGGAGGATGCGTATGCGGTCCAGCCGCTGTAATACTCAAGGTAATAAGAACCATAGCTGCTTGCGGGCATATTGGTGTTTCTGAGGTAAAACACCTTATCGGTGGAGCTGCTTTCGAGAGTCCAGCCGGTATAGCTGCTGTCAGCGCTGGTGCTGAGGTTTACATAGCTTCCGCTCTGTACCATGCCAAGGACTTTGTCGCCCTGGGTGAAGGTCCAGTTGCCTTCGCCGTCTTTGCCGACAGTCCATGCAACGGTGGTATCCTCGGTGGTGATCACGCCGTTTTCGGGAGCCGCATTGACGCCTGCGAGTTTATAGCCGCTCGCCGCGGAGGAAACGAGCGTTCCGCTGTTTGCGTTATACATAACAACGGTGTCGCCTTCCTTGACGGTGCTTACAAGGCCATAAGAAGGAACGGAGGGTTCTTCCGGAACTTCCGGTGCAGGATCTTCGCCGGCTTCGGCCTTATAAAGGGTAAATTCATAAGGATAGGTTCCAGGGTTTCCGTTTACGGTAGAGGTTTTGTATCCACGGAATTTAAGATACTGGGAATCGGAGTTGTATGCAAGATAGACAGTATCTTCTCCCTGTCCGCCGAAAACGAATTTTCCGCCGCTGAAAGTTGCGGACCATTCATAAGTTTTGGTGGAAAGGCCGTTGTTGTTTCCGCCTTTTGGGGCAATGGAAACGCCGTTGGGGTCGGTAAGGACAACGCCGTTTTCACCTACTGTAAGGGTCCAAACAGTTGCCTTATCATTAGCAACAATCTTGCCTTCGGCTGCTTCAACGGCGGTGCCGGTGATCCATGTTCCGTCAACCGCGGTGAGTGCAACACCATTGCTTGCAACAACGATGTATTCGCCGGTAACAAGTTCTGCTTCGGAGGTAATTTCGGTGTAAGTTGTTCCGTTTTCAGCCGCAAATGCAGTTACCGGGAACATGGTTACAACCATAAGAACCGCCATTACCACAGACATAAGTCTGCTCGTTTTGCTGTGTTTCATTCGTTTTTTCCTTCCTTTCTATATCTTCTTCTCGGGCATAAAGCACCCGCAATATAGTAAGTATATAATAACATAATATACCTCATTTTTCCAGTTGCAATGTTGCATTTTTTCCGTTAAATTAAAAATTCGTCGATATGCACTATCGGGCTTTTGATTTTTTATAACGCTTGACATAATGCCCCCGAATTGATATTCTTTTTTATGACGGATAAGTTAAATTCCCCCCGAAAGGAGACGGTTTTTATATTATGATGAATTGGCTGCAAAAAAACAAAAACACAGTAATACTTCTCATGGTCTGTGCAGTGATTTTCGTCCTCGGGTGCGTTCTTGCGGCGCCCGAAGCGGAAGAATCCATTCCCGCACAGGAATATTCCGAATACGAAAGAGCAAAAGTCACGACGATCCTGACCGACAGCACGGAACCGGATGAAGCTTCCGACGGCGGTTGGCGCGGCGAACAGCTCCTTCTGGCGGAGGTGCTCACCGGTCAGTATAAAGGCGAAACCCTTATGGTATCGAACTTTGTGGGTCCGCTTTACGGCGTTCCGGTTTATGAAAATGATACTGTGGTGCTCATAATTTCCACTTATTCCAACGGCGACCATACCGCAACCGTTTTTGAATTTGACCGCATAGTTCCCCTTGCGGTCATTATCGGGCTTTTCCTTCTTGCGGCAATCCTCGTCGGCGGAAAAACCGGCGCAAAATCCCTTCTTGGGCTCCTCATAACCCTCGCAAGCCTTTTCTTTATACTCCTTCCCGCGCTTATGAAAGGCGCGCCCACCCTTCCTACGGTTTTTGCCGTCTGTGCTTTCATTGCCGTTGTGAGCCTCGCGATTCTCGGCGGTGTTCAGAAAAAGACCGTCTGTGCCATGCTCGGAACTGTTTCCGGTACCGCTTTCGCGATGATTTTCGGGCTTTTCGCCCAAAACATCTCCCGAATCGACGGTTTGCGCGTTCCGGACGTTGAGCCTTTGCTTCAGCTGCGCCAGACCGGAACCCCCATCGGTCTTACGGGACTGCTCGTCGGCGGCGTGATCATAAGCGCCCTCGGCGCCGTTATGGACGTCACCATGGGTATTTCCTCCTCGCTTTTCGAGGTCAGCGCCGCCAACCCGGAACTCGGGAGAAAGGAGCTTTTCCGTTCCGGAATGAATATCGGCCGTGATATGGTGGGCACCATGACTAATACCCTCATTCTCGCCTTCCTCGGCAGCAGCTTCGTCCTGATTCTCTATCTTTATTCCATCGGGCTTTCGAGCCATCAGCTTCTCAGTTCCGCATACCTCGCCATCGAGGTCATAAGCGGAATTTCGAGCAGCATCGGCGTTATTCTTTCCATTCCCATAACGGCTTTCATAACCGCCCATGCCCTTGCAAAAAAGCAAGACAAAACCGCATGAGCATCAATTTTATGACATTAAAATCCAGCCCGTGCTCAAAATGAGCACGGGCTTTGTTTTTTCGGTCCTCACCGCTTTCAGTGAATTTGTATAGACATAATTCTCCCGCAAATAATATGGAAGTAAAAGCAGAGTTTTTCGGTGATCTTTATACATAACAAAAGCGAGGTGATTTTCACCTCGCTTTTGCGGTTAATGTAACACTTTATCTGTTATGTCAATCAACGCTTCGAAATTAGCCGGCAATCCATCTTGGCTGCCATAGACATAAGATGTATATGCTTTAAAAAGAGTGTAATCAGAATCAAATTCCTGCACCGAATAATAAACGGAATTGTTGTATGGATATCCGAACAAGGTAATGCGGCCGGTATAATTTTCATCGGTATAAACCGCAATGACAGAACCCGGTAACAATGGTTGAGTTTCAATGATTCTTCTTCGAAGGGTGTATTGCAGTTTTTCTATAGTAATATTATTTTTTCCTGTTTTTCCCGCAAAATAGAAGACAGCAATAAGCGTTGCAATTTCTATGACGCCCATAACGGCGAAAATTATCCAATCAATTTTGCCGAATTCCTGTAATTCTCTTTCTCCGGTTAAAAATACCGTGATGAAGATATTGATAAACATTAAAGCTAAACCGGAGCAAACATATATAAGTTCCTTTTTCTTTTCAGACTTCAATTCGTTTAGTTTCTCCATTATCACCTCGGGTCGCTCCGATATCTCAAAAGCCATGTTTCTTCTAATCATCACAGCAAGCGGCCAAGAGTTTTCAACTCCCGTAATCGTATGTGTTTTGCCGTCTTTTAATTGAATGATCAAGGTGTTAACTCGTGCCGCGGCAAAAACCACATCCGAAAGTTTACAATCAATTTTTCCAAACCAATTATATTTTGCTTTTATCGAATCTTCTTCAATGCGAATAAACGCACCAAAATTCAATAACAAAGATGAAATTGCAACCAAAATAATAAAAATTCCAGCAATTAAAAAGGTTGGCGATTCACCGGTTGCATCGGGGTCAGTAATATTGAAAAAAATATATAAACCGATAAAATACAAACCGCAGGCAAACAACACGAAAAACCAAACGTTATATTTTTTGCGAAGAAACATACCTTCCACAAAACCACCGCCTTTAATTCATTATATCAAACCGGTGTTAAAAAGTAAATTCATGCAGTATAAATCTCCTCAAAATACAGATAATAACAACACAATTTGTAATTTAGGGAGAAACGAATATATGAAAGCTACAGGAATTGTGCGAAGAATCGATGACCTCGGCAGGGTCGTTATTCCGAAGGAAATAAGAAGAACCATGAGAATAAGAGAGGGCGACCCCCTTGAAATTTTCACCGATAACGATGGGGAAGTTATTTTTAAAAAAT
>CAZOOL010000119.1:0-1358 GCA_964581405.1 uncultured Oscillospiraceae bacterium
TAACACAAGAAGAACTTGCCGAAAAACTTTCCGTAACCCGCCAGGCTGTTTCCAACTGGGAAAACGGAAAAACCGAACCGGACATAGAAACTCTGACTAAAATAGCAGAAATTTTTGATATCAGCATTGACGAGCTGGTGGGCGGCGTCCCCAAAGGAATAACCGAACTGCGCGGCAAAAAAACGAATCTTAAACTCGGAATTATTTTCACTTCATTTTACATCATATCAACCTTTATTTTGCTTTTAATAAAAAATCCGGTACAGGATTACGTCGCAAAAACATATGACGTCCTGACCTATGTTCTGTTCAGTTTTATCTGGAAGCCGCTTACCGTAATATCCGGAGGTATCGGAATTTCTTTTTTGATTACTTACAGCACCGGTTTTTATGTAAAAAACAAATTACTTCGGCTCGTTCTTTTAATTTCCGGAACAGCAGCTTTTCTCGTCACAACGGTTTATCTTTTCTGTGTGATTCTAATCTACCGGTTTGAATTATCCTTTGTCTTTTCCCCGTATTACTACGTTTTCCTTTTGGAAAACCCTTTCCTTCACGCAATAGGTCCCCTTCTTATTTTCTTCGGTCTTATAAAAAAGTGATTTATGGGTTTGAGCACGGACGGTGCTCAAACCCATAAACCCCGATGCTCATGCGGTTTTCTGAACTTAACATAAAAAAATCCCGCTGATTTCTCAGCGGGATTTTTATTAAATATGTGTTATGAATTACACAAATCTTGCAGGGTTGATCTTTACGCCGGGGCCCATAGTTGCGGAAACAACGCAGGATTTAACGTACTGACCTTTTGCTGCTGCTGGTTTTGCTTTAACAATTGCACCCATAAGAGTGTCAAAGTTTTCCTGGAGTTTTTCAACGCCAAAGGAAGCTTTGCCGATCGGGCAGTGGATGATGTTGGTTTTGTCAAGACGATACTCGATTTTACCTGCTTTAGCTTCTTTAACAGCTTTAGCAACATCGGGGGTGACAGTACCTGCTTTGGGGTTAGGCATAAGGCCTCTCGGGCCAAGGATTTTACCGAGTCTACCAACAACGCCCATCATATCGGGAGAAGCGATAACTACGTCAAAATCCATCCAACCTTCGGACATGATTTTCTGCATGTACTCTTCAGCACCTGCATATTCTGCGCCTGCATCGAGAGCAGCCTGTACTTTGTCGCCTTTTGCGAAAACGAGAACTTTAACTTCTTTACCGGTTCCGTTAGGAAGAACGACTGCACCACGAACCTGCTGGTCAGCGTGACGGGAGTCAACACCGAGGCGAACGTGGCATTCTACGGTTTCATCGAATTTTGCAGTTGCGGTTTTGCAAGCAAGCTCAAGAGCTTCGTTTGC
>CAZOOL010000119.1:1368-5256 GCA_964581405.1 uncultured Oscillospiraceae bacterium
AGAGTTTAGCATGTTCAACAAGCTTAGTGCTTTCAACATATTTCTTTCCGTGTTTCATTAATGCTAACCTCCTTCACTCAGTCTTCAACGGTAACGCCCATGGAACGAGCGGTACCTGCTACCATGCTCATTGCTGCTTCAACAGATGCTGCGTTAAGGTCAGGCATCTTGGTTTCAGCAATTTTGCGGCACTGTTCAGAAGTGATGGATGCAACCTTGGTCTTGTTCGGAACACCGGAAGCCTTGTTGATGTTTGCAGCTTTTTTGATAAGAACTGCTGCGGGCGGGGTCTTGGTGATGAACGAGAAGCTGTGGTCAGCATATACAGTGATAACGACAGGAATAACCATGCCGATATCGTTTTTGGTGCGTTCATTGAATTCTTTGGTGAACGCCATGATGTTTACACCGTGCTGGCCAAGTGCAGGGCCAACAGGCGGTGCGGGAGTGGCTTTGCCACCGGGGATCTGCAGCTTAATTAAGCCGATAACTTTCTGTGCCATGTTTTTACAAACCTCCAACCATTACGTGGTCAAACGGAACCGATTGAAAATATTTTCGATTCCTCCCACACGCAGAATACCTATATTCTGCGTCCGCCGGTCGTTTTTTGACCGACTACCTCAAAAAGTATCAATCTTTGCGGGCAGCCTGTTCGAGCTCGAGCTCGACAGGAGTGTCGCGTCCGAACATGGACACGATTACACGAACCTTGTTGTCGGGAAGGTCGATGGACTCGACTCTGCCCTCGAAGCCCTCAAGCGGACCACCTACAATGGATACGATGTCGCCTACGGCATATTTAAGTTCAACCGTCTTGGATCCGATTCCGAGTTTTGCAACCTCTTCATCGCTGAGCGGTACGGGCTTGGAAGCCGGACCGACAAAGCCGGTTACGCCGCGGGTATTTCTGACAACGTACCAGGATTCGTCCGTGAGAATCATCTTTACAAGGACATAGCCCGGGAAAATTTTGCGTTCCACTTCACGCTTTTTGTTGTCGTTCACCTCAACGATAGTTTCGGTCGGGACACTTACATCGAAAATAAGGTCTTTGAAACGCTTGTTTTCGATAACCTTTTCGATATTTTCGGATACTTTGTTTTCATATCCGGAATATGTGTGGACAACATACCATTTAGGAGTTTCAGACATAACTTAGTTCCTTTCGCGCATTAAGAGCCGAAAAACAGCCTGATAATAAGACCAAAGAAATAGTCAACCAAGCTGATACCGATCGAAGAGATAACAGCGACTACAATTACAACGATGGTGTTGTTGATGACCTGTTTTTTGCTGGGCCAAACAACTTTTTTGAGCTCACCAAGGATGTCTTTGAAGAAACGCTTTATCTTCGAGAAAAGGGACGGCTTTTTCGCAGTGTTTTCATTAGCCACGGTAATACCTCTTCCTTTCCTTACTTCGTCTCTTTGTGGAGCGTGTGTTTACGACAGAATCTGCAATATTTTTTCATTTCAAGTCTGTCGGGATCGTTCTTTTTGTTTTTCATGGTAGTGTAGTTGCGTTGTTTGCACTCAGTGCATGCCAACACTATTTTGACTCGCATTGCGGCACCTCCTGATTCTTGGAATTTTTGCCTCCCTCAATTAAAAGGACGCAGATTTTTTGCGCAAAAAAATAAACCCTTTTAGAGGTGTATATAATATACCATATATCAAGGCCCCCGTCAAGAGTTTTTTGGAAATTTCTTTATAAAATATTAAATTTATTTTTAATAACATTATTATATGTCATTTTCGGAAATAAATCAATCAAAGTTTGGCGGTCATATAAAAATTTTTTCGCGAAAAAATATATCTGAAGGAGGTGATAATTTGGCCTATAAAATTTCAAGGTTTACAGCGGCCGTTTTTATGGCGATAATCGCCGTGATAATGACGGCGGTTTTTGTTTTTCAAAGCATTTTGCCGGAAAGATTTTTTGTCAACAGCAGCGAAAACATCAATTTTTCATCATACGGCGGCCTTATATCCGTCAGTTCCTCTTCCGGAAATACCAAAACCGTTTTCATCAGCAGCGACGAACCGGATTTTGCAAGCGTGAAGCTGATGGGCATCTTCCCCGTAAAAGAAGTTTCCGTCACCGTTACGGATGAAAAAATCGTAACGGTCTGCGGTTCGCCTTTCGGCGTAAAAATGTTCACCGACGGCGTGCTCATCGTCGGTTTTTCCCGTATCGAAACCGAAAAAGGGCTTCGCTGCCCTGCTCTCGAAGGAGGACTCCTTGAAGGCGACGTGCTCAAATCCATCAACGGAACAGCGGTTTTCACCAATGAGGACGTCGCCGAACAAGTAGAAAACAGCGGCGGAAAAAGCCTGAGTATGCTCATTGAACGCGACGGAAAAAGCCTCACCGTTTCCGTAACGCCGGAGATGACGGCGGACCAAAGCGGTTACAAAGCCGGTTTTTGGGTGCGCGACAGCACCGCGGGTATCGGCACACTAACTTTTTATGACCCGGAAACAATGGTCTTCGGCGGGCTGGGTCACGCCGTCTGCGACGTTGATACCGGCGAGGTTATCCCCTTTTCCAGCGGTGAAATCGTTTCCGCCGCCATCACAAGCGTAAAAAAAGGCTCCGCCGGTGCACCGGGCGAGCTTGGCGGCACTTTTACAGGCACGGAAAGCCTCGGAGTCGTTAAAACGAATAACGAAACCGGGCTTTACGGCGTTCTCGAATACGAAGTTGACGGAATTTCCGTCCCCATCGCCCATAAGCAGGATGTTTATGAGGGCGAAGCGGTCATTCTTTCAACAATCAGCGGCACCGAGGTCAAAGAATATGACATTGTCATCGAAAAAATCAGTCTTGCCGATGACAGCATGACAAAAAATATGGTAATCCGCGTCACTGACGAAGAGCTTATCGAAGCCACCGGAGGCATTGTTCAGGGCATGAGCGGCTCCCCCATCATCCAGGACGGCAAGCTTGTCGGCGCTGTCACCCACGTTTTCGTCAACGACCCCACCAAGGGCTACGCTATTTTTATTGATAATATGCTGGACGCGACAGGATAATTTTTTCATAGCAGGGGCAGTTTGCCCCTGTTATTTTTGTTTGATGAATGCTATAATCATACTATATTGCTGTGAAAGGAGGATATGGTATGCGTTATTTTACCCTGGATGGCGAAAAATTAGTTTGTCATGTTGTGAAGGCACTGCCTGCCGAATTGGAAACGATGTTTCAGTCGCTCCGTACAAAATACACAATCAGTTACTATGTCTCGGATTGGGAAGATAAGATGACCGCCCCCGGGCAGGAACTCAATTACAATAATTCTTATGGATATGACAGGGAGCCATTCCGCAGTGAGCTCGTTTTGAAAAACGGTTCTCTTTTCGGGTTTTATGTTGGCAATGATTTTCACAACCCCAATCCTCGGCATATTCTAAGCGTTTCTAATACCTTCATCATCATTGAGGATAAAAAACGTTTATCCTGTTATCAGCGTTGGGAATTGATTGTCGAACCGAATCCTTCTCCATCGAAATACGTTTTTCTTGCTCATGTTTGCCGGCAGAATGAAAACCATCAATTCTCAAAAGATGAGTTTCCTGCGGAAATCGTGGAATGCATAAGTGACTCTTTTTTTCTTGAAGACTGCATCGGACAGTTCGGAGGGGTATTCTGCCTGACATTGAAACTGAATAATAAGGTTATAAATGATCCGGATTATGTTTTGGAAAAACTGTCTGCATATCATCCGATTTTGGTGAGAAGATAAACGCCCGGCATTCTCATATATTATCCCTAATAATGATCACTCATGAGCGGCTCCCCCATCATTCAGGACGGCAAGCTAATCGGCGTGTCACCCACGTTTTCGTCAACGACCCCACCAAGGGCTACGCTATTTTTATTGAT
>CAZOOL010000120.1:0-5093 GCA_964581405.1 uncultured Oscillospiraceae bacterium
TTCTGTTTCTTTTCGTTTTCCATCTGCGCTTTATATTTTTTGCCCACGTCAAGGTTTGAATTATAGTTTGATGCCCGAACCACCGTGGCGGAACCGAATTTGCTTCGTATCTCGTCCATGGCTTTATCAAGGCGGCGTTCCTTTTCCTTGTTTTCGGTGGGGAAGAAGGAAAGCTGGGCGCAGTCCTCATCGGTTATTTGAGTGAGAGAAATCCCGAGAAGCCGCAGGGGCGTCCTCTTATCCCAAAGCTCGGAAAAAAGCCGCTTGCTGACGGCGTAAATTTCAGAAGTTATATCCGTTGCTTCGCCGAGGGTGTGCTGGTGGGAATGGTTTTTGAAATCGTTTCCGCGGATCGTGACCCCCACGCAAAAAGCCTTTTTGCCGTCGGCGCGCATCCTTGCGGAAACGCTGTCCGCAAGGGCGAGGAGTATCCTGAACGCTCCTTCGGCGGTGACGACGTCCTCCTCAAGGGTTGTCGAAATGCTGTAACCCTTGGCTTCCTCAGGCTCTTCAAGAACCGGGGAGGGGTCAATGCCGTTGGCGTAGTCATGTATCTGTTTGCCGACCTTTTCTCCGATAAGGTTCTGCACGGTTTTTAAGTCAAGCTTTGCAAGGTCGCCGATGGTTTTTATTCCGGCGCCTTCAAGCCGGTCGGCGGTGGAATGACCGATGCTGAAAAGCTCACGAATGGGAAGGGGCCACATTTTGACCGGAACTTCATCGGAAAAAAGCGTATGTACCTTGTTGGGTTTTTCAAAATCGCTTGCCATTTTAGCAAGAATCTTGCAGGGACCAATGCCAACATTGACGGTGAAACCAAGTTCACGATAGATACGGTCTTTTATTTCATAGGCAGTGGCAATGGGGTCGGGAAAAAGCATATCCATACCGGTCATATCAAGAAAACATTCGTCGATGGAATATTTTTCAACAACGGGGGTGTATTCCCGGCAGATATCCATAAAAGCTTTCGAGCATTTTACATAGAGGCGGAAATCCGGCTTTGCAAGATATAAATCAGGGCATTTGCGGAGCGCCATGCCAACAGGCTCGCCGGTTTTTATGCCGAATTTTTTCGCCGGAATGGATTTTGCGAGGATGACGCCGGTGCGCTTATCTCTGTCGCCGCCGATGGCGGAAGGGATAAGGCGGATGTCGTCTTCGCCGTTTTGAACCCTTCGGGCGGCTTCCCATGAAAGAAAAGCGCTGTTTACGTCGATATGAAAAATGATGCGCTCCATGAAAAGCCCCCTTTCGGATTATATTTTTATTATACCACAGGGAACATATGTTTGGCAAGGGAGGCTTGATATGAAAAAATCCCGCTCGAAAGAGCGGCACTCATAAGACAGTTGCCATGCACGTTCCTGAATGTTCGACCCAATTGTGATAGTATAAAATCAGCTGAACAAATTGGAATTTGACGGCATGTAACATCATGTTGCGGAATTGTAAAGTTGATGTGGTGGTAGTTGGAAGTATATTTTGCTACAATGAAATCACCAAATTGAAGGAGGATTTCATTATGAAATTATCAGATAAAATCATTAAGCATAGAAAAGCAAATGGTTGGTCACAAGAAGATTTTGCAGAAAAGCTGAATGTTTCCCGTCAGGCAATCAGCCGTTGGGAGAATGGGACAGTGCTACCCGATGCGCAAAATATATTACAGATTAGCAAGCTGTTCCGTGTTACGACGGATTATCTGCTGAATGATGATTACGAAAGCGACAACGATATTCCCGCTGTTAAGACTGCCACAGAAGAAACAGAGACTTTGTTCTTGAAAAAGAAGCACCTGCATTTGGTTGCCGCACTTTGTTTTACCATATCGGTATTTTGTGCATTGATGGGAGTGTTGCATAGCACGAACGATACGCAGTTAGCATCTTCCTGTTTTATGCTTGCCCTTTGTGCAGGAAATGCCGTTGCACAGTTTGTATTGTATTTTAAGAAACGATAACATAATCTATATTGTCGAACATCAAGGGCGCGCTTCTATACATAGCATTCTGCCATGTAGTGCGAACAACAATAAAAGCCAAGCTGCATTTTGCAGCTTGGCTTTAACTGTTTTATGGATACCTGCCCAAAGAGCGGGATTTTTGAATTTTATTAATATGCTTTTCCCCAATAGACCATTTTTGCTGCGGGTTTTCCGCAAACGGGGCAAACGTCGCCGATGTGTTCCTGCTCGAAGGGCATGCAGCGGGAAGATACGCCCGCAACCTCTTTGAGTTTTTCTTCACATTCGCGGTCGCCGCACCACATGGATTTGATGAAGCAGTTGCCGCTGTTGGCGATTTTGATGAATTCGTCAAGGTCATGAGCGGTGAAAGTGCGGTTTTCGCGGTTTTCGAGGGCGCGCTCATAAAGACCGTCGCGGACAAGTCCGAGAATTTCGGGAATCTTTGCTTCAAGCTCATCGAGGGATACGAAATATTTTTCGCGGTTGTCGCGGCGGACGAGGACGCACTGATTGTTTGCGATATCGCGGGGACCGATTTCAAGACGGAGCGGAACGCCCTTCATTTCATATTCGGCAAATTTCCAGCCGGGGGTCTGTTCGCTGTCGTCGAGTTTTACGCGGCAGAATTTCGAGAGGCGGTCTTTGACGGCTCTTGCAGCCTCAAGAATACCCTCTTTGTGCTGTTGGGCAGGAACGATGACTACCTGAATCGGAGCAACGTCGGGCGGGAGCACAAGTCCGTTGTTGTCGCCGTGAGTCATGATGATAGCGCCGATAAGACGGGTGGAAACGCCCCAGGAAGTTTCAAACGGGGTATGGAGCTGGTTATCACGACCGGTGTACTGAACTTCGAAAGCTTTTGCGAAGCCGTCGCCGAAGAAATGGGAAGTACCGGACTGGAGAGCCTTGCCGTCGTGCATCATGGCTTCGATGGTGTAGGTGGCTTCCGCGCCGGCAAATTTTTCTTTTTCGGTTTTCTGACCTTTGATCATCGGGATAGCGAAGTTCTTTTCGCAAACGTCAGCATAAATGTTGAGCATCTGTTCGGTTTCTGCGATAGCTTCTTCTGCGGTTTCGTGCATGGTGTGGCCTTCCTGCCAGAGGAATTCCATGGAACGGAGGAAAGGACGGGTGGTCTTTTCCCAGCGAACTACGCTGCACCACTGGTTATAGAGCTTCGGAAGATCGCGGTAGGATTTGATTACGTGTGCGTAGTGGTCGCAGAAAAGGGTTTCGGAAGTGGGGCGCACGCACATTCTTTCCTGAAGCTGTTCGCCGCCGCCCATGGTGATCCATGCGACTTCCGGGGCGAAGCCTTCGATATGGTCTTTTTCTTTCTGAAGAAGGCTTTCGGGAATGAACATGGGCATATATACGTTTTCATGTCCGGTTTCCTTAAAGCGGGCGTCGAAAAGCTTCTGGATATTTTCCCAGATGGCGTAGCCATAGGGGCGAAGAACCATGCAGCCGCGGACGCTGGAATAATCAATGAGCTCCGCTTTTTTGACGACGTCGGTGTACCATTGGGCGAAATCGTCCTCCATGGAGGTTATCGCCTCAACCATTTTTTTCTGGTCTGCCATTTTTACTAACTCCTTACTGATACAAACGAAAATAGCGGAACGAGCCGTTCCGCGATCTTCATGCAGAAATATTCTTTATAATGCGATGATTAAAGGGAATTCTCGATATAGGCAACAACGTCGCCGATAGTTTTGATGTGTTCAAGATCTTCGTCGGGAATTTCTTTGTCGAAATAATCCTCGAGGGACATTGCAAAGTCAACAAGATCGAGGGAATCCGCGCCGAGATCCTCAACAAGATTGGTATCAAGGGTGATATCGTCGGGATCAAGCTCAAGCTGCTCGCAAAGAATTTCTCTTACTTTTTCAAATACCATTGAAAATAACCTCCTATGATTAAAAGGGACTTTTTGGGTCCGTGTTTTGCCTTTCATTATCATATATAAAAGATTTTGAGTTGTCAATGTTTTTTGCGTAAATTTATTTTATTGTTTTTGGTTTGTGCTTGAAATTGCAGAAATTTATGGTATATTAGTATTTGTATCATTCTGTATTATTACGGACGGAGGGTCTTTTATCTTGAAAAAAATTGCATTTATATTCCCGGGCTATGGCTGTTCCCATGCAGGTATGGGCAAGGGTATCTGTGAATATTCCGAAAAAACAGGGGAGATCTATGAAAAAGCTTCCGCGGTTCTCGGTCTTGATGCGGCGGCGCTTTCCATGAAGGGCAGAGCTGCCGAAGTTACCGATGAGGAGATTTCCTTCCAGCTCCAGCTTCTCCAGGAGCTTGCCCTTACCGAAGCGGCAAAGGATATCCTTCCCGCGCCGGAAGCGTTCATCGGTTACAGCGCAGGCGAAATAACCGCCATGACCGCCGGAAGCGTTTTCTCTCTTGAGGACGGAATTGCCGTTGCGAATGCATACCGCGATATGAGAAAAGAAGCCGTCGGCGCCGGAAAGCTCGATACATACCGCCTTCGCAACGTAAAACACGAATTCGTAAGCCTTGCTTCCGATAAATGTCTTGCGGGATTTGTTCAGATGACCGCGGTCGAAGCACCGGAGCAGACTGTTATCATCGGTGATGAGGAAGGACTCAAAGCGGTTCTTGCGGAACTTGCGAAGCACAAGGTCAATTCCGTAAAGCTCAGGGATTCGCTCCCGCTTCATTCCGTGATGGTTTTCCCCTATGTTTCCAAACTCCAGGACATCATGAGAAGCATCAGCCACAGCGAACTTTCCACCAAGATGTACTCCACTTTATATGGCAAACTTGTGGACGTTATGACACTTCCTTCGGATTATTTCGCAAAACAGCAGGTAAATGCGGTCCGTTTCCATGAAGCCCTTTCTGCGGCGGTTGACGACGGTTTTGATACCTTTGTTATCATCGGCAAGGATAAGGATATCCTTACGGCGGTAAAGAACATTGCCGGCGAAGCGAACGCCTTCCTTGCGGATTCCGTCGATGACCTTAAAAAGATCGCGGAGAAAATAAAAGAATAAAATAAAGCGGCGGTTCATTGCGAACCGCCGTTTTTCGTTTGTCCGCTTTAGCGAAAACAAACCTCCGGTTATACCGGAGGAAATAAAAAACT
>CAZOOL010000121.1:0-5068 GCA_964581405.1 uncultured Oscillospiraceae bacterium
CCATGCCCGACCTTAAAATATCCGAAATGCTTGAAATGCAAAAGGAACTTTTTGAACCCCACAAAGATAAATGGCCGCCTATGACCCCCGAAGCCGGCAGAAATTTTCTTCTTTTCATGGTGGAGGAAATGGGCGAAGCCATCGCCATCATAAAGAAAAAGGGCGATAAAGCCATTATGGATGACCCGAATGTCCGCGCTGCTTTTTGCGAAGAAATGGCGGACGTCCTTATGTATTACCACGACACCCTTCTGCGTTACGGAATCACCGCCGAAGAAATTTCGGATGCCTATCTCAAAAAGCACGCAAAAAATATGGGTAGGGATTATCAGGCGGAATACGATAAAAAATACAAAGAAGATTGATTTTCCAAAAAGCGGAGCCAAGGCTCCGCTTTTTTGTTTTCATATTTCCGGTAATTTCCGAATATAAATACTCCATAACAGAACATGGAGGAAAAACAAATGACGGAATATCTGCCGGAAGGCTATCTTATAGATACACCGAAAAACAAAGCCGCTCTGCAAAGCATCGAATCCCTTCGGGAGGCGCAGAAAAGCGGCATGATTCTTGAAGCTCGGGCGATGGTCTGCACCGCAAAGCATGATCTTATTCTCGATTTGGGAAGCATCCGCGGGATAATCCCCAGAAGCGAAGGCGCCATGGGCATCGAAAGCGGTGAAACCCGGGATATCGCTATAATATCCCGGGTCAACAAGCCGGTTTGCTTTCGCATAACCGGCTTTGAGCAGGACAAAGACGGGCGCACCGCCGTCCTTTGTTCCCGAAAAGCGGTGCAGGAGGAATGCACCGCAAATTACCTTGATAAGCTGATTCCGGGGGATATTATCCCGGCTGTCGTCACCCATATGGAAAGCTTCGGCTGCTTTGCGGATATCGGCTGCGGGATTTCTTCCCTTCTGCCCATTGATTCCATAAGCGTTTCACGCATAAGCCACCCTTCCGACCGCTTCCGAAGCGGTCAGAACATCTTTGCCGTCGTTTCCGGGCGTGATGATTCCGGACGGATCTGCCTTTCCCATAAGGAACTCCTCGGCACATGGGAAGAAAACGCCGCCAGCTTCATGCCCGGAGAAACCGTCGGCGGCATAATCCGTTCTGTCGAGGATTACGGCGTTTTCGTAGAGCTTGCGCCTAATCTCGCCGGGCTTGCGGAAAGCTGCCCCAGACTTTCGCCGGGAATGCAGGCTTCGGTTTACATAAAGAGCCTTATACCCGATAAAATGAAAATCAAGCTCATCGTCGTCGATGCCTTTGAAGGCGAAAGCACCCCGAAAGAACCGGAATATTTCATTACAAAAGGGCATCTCGACCGCTGGAGATATTCCCCCGCCAACTGTTCAAAAACCGTCGAAACCCTTTTCAGCCGATGAAGATGACCTCTGCCGTGGCGGATCTTTCTCTATCGGAAACTCCGCATTCCCGGTTTATCATGGCCATGATTTCGGTTACCTTGCGCGCCCAAAAAGCGCTTCCGTTATAGCAGACGTTGACCCCGGAAACGGTTTTTCCGTGATAGTATTTTCCGTCCTCGGAAAGATAGTGTTCCGCAATTTTTGAAGCTACGAAGTCGATGCATTCCGCCTTGCCGGAAAAATCCTTCCCGCTCCAGCCGAAAATATTGTTCCTGCGAAAACAGTTTCTTCCCCATCCGGATTCCAGCGCCGCCACCGCCGCAAGAAAAACCGCGTTGACACCGTATTTCTGCTCCGCGGCGATAAATTCCGCCGAAAGTGCAGAAAGCTCGCCCCGAAGCCCAAGGGAAAGCTGTTCCGCCGAAAGACCGCTCGGAACCGTAAGGTCGGCTTCCGCACCAAAGGATTCCGTCCCAAAGGAAAAGGCGAGCACTGCCGATATAAAAATTGCAATAAGTTTTTTCATAATAAAAGCTCCGTTCTTTTTTCGCTGTAATGCAATCAAAGCATTGGAAAAGAACGGAGCTTTTATTCAGTTGCAAAGTTTTGCAGTCAATAAATCACCGGCTGGAGCTGTTTCCCCAAAATGGCGGATTCAATTGCCTCGGCACTTTTTTCAAAATGCGCCACCATTGAAGCGGGCTTTCCTTCCGGAGAATCCTGTCCCATAGGCACAAAATATACGTTCTTCGCATTCATAAGCCTTCCTATGTTCTGCGCGGAAGCGCCGAGGGCATCGTTTGTCGAAACCGCAATAACAAGAGGGCGCCCGTTCCGAAGATGAGCCTTTGCTGCCATGGTGACTGCGGTATCGGTTATTCCGTTGGCAAGCTTTCCGAGGGTGTTTCCGGTGCACGGCTCTATAAGCAGCACGTCAAGCAGAGCCTTCGGACCGATAGGTTCCGCATCCGCAATGGTGGTAATCGGTTCCTTCCCGCAAATCTCCGTTATCCGGCGGCAAAATTCCTTTGCCGCACCGAAGCGGCTGTCGATGGAAGCGGCGCCTTCCGACATAATCGGAGTGATATCGTAAATTTCGGCGAGCCTTTCCATCTCATCAAGCACCTTTTTAAAAGTGCAGAAGGAACCGCAAAGCGCAAACCCAAGGCGTTTTTTACTTTCCATGCTCATCCTCCCTTTCAGCCAGAATATTGAGCACCGTATCCCGCACTATTTCACCGGCGGTTTTCGGCGCGAATTTTCCCGGAAGCCCGAGGGCCTTTTTCGCGGTTATCCCGAGCTCTTTTGCCGCTTCAAAATCCGTTCCGCAGGGTTCGGAGGCAAGGTCGATTATAATAGCGTTTCCATCCACGAGCACGAGCCTTTTTCTGTCGAGCACCATTGCGGGTACGGTATTGAAAATCACTCTGTAGCTCCCGATTTTCTCATCGAGAAGCCGAAATTCCAGAGGAATCATACCTTCGGAACGTATCCACGCAAGATCGGAATACCGCCTTGCGGCAACCGTCACCTTTGCGTCCAGCGCTTTTAAAATGGCCGCAAGAAGTCTTCCGATGCGCCCATGACCGAGAATGAGCACCGGCACGCTGCTGATGGATTCGCTGAGCATTTCCATAACGATCGCCGCGGCTGCTTCCGCGGTGAGGGCGGCGTTCCGCACCGCGAATTCTTCCCTGCGGTAATAATCATATACCGCTATACCTTTGTTTTTTGCTTTTTCCGCAATTTCCTCCGGCAAAAGTCCTCCCATGAGCACCGCCCCTTCCGGCAGGTGCTCAATTATTTCCGCCAGGGGGATTTTCTCATCGGAGAATGCCGTTTTGAGGAATCCCTCACCGTCACAGCATGGCAGCGGCAAAATAACGTTTTTTGCCTTTTCAAATTCATCGATATTTTCTATCCTTCCCGTGTTTTCCGGAAGCTGCGCCCCTTCGAGGGCAAAAACCGCCGTTTCATATCCTTCCTTCGCCAGCGCCTTTGCAAGATAGACCGACCGAAGATCCCCGCCGGCTATATAAAACGAAATATTTTTCATTTTTCTGAAACCTCCGTTGTGTTTCCGGTTGTTACAGTTTATGCGGCGTTTTTTTGCGGCGTTACATTCACCCTTCAAAGCCTTTTTCCATACTATGACAATGAAAGGAAGGAGGCGTTTTTTTGCCCATGTTTTTTGATATTGCCGCAGTTCTTATAATCACGTTTTTTGCCGCCCTCGGAATGGTCGAAGTTTCTGAATGGCTTCTCAAAAATCCGCTACGCAAAAAAATCAGGCATAAGGTCATCGTCGTCGCAAAGGTCGGTTCCGTTGCGGAAGAGGATATCGAACCTGCCTTGCGCTTTGTCCTCGCCGAAACGAACGGAATGCCGCGGGAGGTTTTTCTTGACTGCGAAGGGATTTCCGAAAGGGCGCTTTTCATCTGCGAACATCTTGAAAGGCGCTTTGACTGCAGTCTTTTCCGCGGTGAAAACGAACTGTTAACAATGATATCGGAAGGTTTACATAACGAGGAAAAAACGCTATAATAGGTTTATAAATAACTATGATGGGGTAAAAGCATGCTTGATAAGAACGAAAAACAGGAACCGGAACGCATCAGCGGCACAGTTGACGGAATAGTTGCCTATAAGCCGGAAAGCGGTTTCGTGGTGTTTGATCTCGATATGCAGGGCGAGCTCGTTACGGTCGTCGGCGAGCTCGGAAAAGTCGAAGCCGGCGAGGAAGTTTCCCTCACCGGCACCTTCGCTTCCCATCCCACATACGGAAGCCAGTTCCGGGCTGACGTTTGCGAAAGGCGTCTTCCCGCTTCCGCAACGGCGATCCGCAAATATTTGAGCGGCGGCTCATTCAAAGGAGTCGGACCCGCCCTTGCAAAAAGGATAGTCGAAGCCTTTGGCGAATACACCCTCGACGTCATCGAAAACACCCCCCTCGAGCTTGCGAGAGTAAAAGGCGTTTCCGAAAAGCTCGCCCTTGAAATAAACGCCGAATTCCAGCGCGCCTTCGGAGCCCGAAAAGTTATGACCGCTCTGCAGGAATTCGGGCTTCCCGCGGCAATTGCGGTGCGCGCATGGAAAAAATGGGGCACAAACGCCATTGATTTCGTAAAGGACAACCCCTATCTTCTCTGCGACCCGGAAATCGGGCTTGATTTTTCCGAAGCGGACGCAATCTTCACCAAAAAAGGCGATCCGCAGGATATCCGGCGCCTTAAAGCGGGTCTTAAACACGTTCTCGCACACAACCTTGATAACGGTCACACCTGCCTTCCGGAAGAAAGCCTTCTTGCGGCGGCAGCAGGGCTCCTCGGTGAAGCAGATGAAATGGCGGATGCCCTTGAACAGCTTATTGATAAAGAGGAACTGAACGAATATTCCCGCGGCGGAAGGAGGTTCATCTATCTTCCCGAGCTTTTTATCGCGGAAACCACCGCCGCCGGCCGCCTTAAAATGATGCTTATGAGCCCGGAGGAAACAAGCTCAGCCTCCCTCGACAGATCCATCGAGATCCTCGAGGAAGAGCTCGGCATAGAATACGATATCCTTCAGAAGCGCGCCCTCAAAAACGCCGTTCAGAACCACGTTTTCGTGCTTACCGGCGGACCCGGCACCGGCAAAACCACTACCCTCAACGCCCTGATAAAGCTCCTTGAACAGCAGGGGGACGAGGTCAT
>CAZOOL010000122.1:0-4883 GCA_964581405.1 uncultured Oscillospiraceae bacterium
TTCGGATGAATCCCCTGCGGATTCCCCGCCGAGGCTGTCGTAATATTGCTTCGCTCCGTAATGGTAACTGCCGACCGCGCTTTCGGAAGCGGTTACGGCGTTTATTTCAGCGCCTTTCGCGTGGCCGGAAACAATTTCGTCGGTATTATCAAAAAGTGCCTTTGTGATCGCAAGGACGTTTGCCGCAGGAAGGTCGCTTCTGCATACAAGCAAAACGTCGATGCAGACCGTGGAAACGGAATTAGCCGTTCCGTAAACATCGTTGAGGATTATCCCCTCGCTGAAAAACGGACAGCTCCTCTTGAAAGCGGAGGACTGGGTCAGCGATATGGGAAGGAATCTTATTTCATGGGTTTGGGAATATTCGAGGATATTCGCGCTCGGAAGCGAAGAAACCGCAAAGGCCGCCTGGATGCTTCCCGAATTAAGCCCGTCCATGGCATCGGAAAAGTTTTGGTATTTTACGGTTATCATATCATAGGTTATGCCGTATGCTTCGAGTATCTTTCTTGCGGCGGCTTCGGTGGCGGTGCCGTATTTTCCGACCGCAACGGTTTTGCCCGCAAGGTCGGAAATGGTCTGGATATCCGTTGATGCATTGACGACGATCTGCACCGCTTCGGAATAAAGATTCCCCACGACGGAAATGCCTTTCTGCTTGTTTTCCTCATACATCTCCTGCCCCTGAAGGGCGTAATAGAGGATATCATTCTGGACAAAGGCAAAATCCGCGTTTCCTTTAAGGAGCATACTTATGTTTTCGACGGAACCGGATGTCGTCGTGATATTGGTGGTGCTCTGGGAATATTTATCCCAAACCGAGGCAAGGCAGGTTCCGAGGGAATAATACGTTCCGCTGGCCTTGCCCGTCGCAAGCATATATTTACCGCCCGTTGCGGCTTCTGTTCCGCCCGAGCACGAACCGAGCACGAGCATAAGCGCCATGAGCACCGCTATGATTTTTATTTTTTTCATTTTTATTCTCCTTTGATTTTAAGGAAACTGATATAGAGCGAAGCAAAAAATTCCTGAGGGATAAAACGGCAAAGGGTTCGGAGATCCCTGTTCGGGTTTTCCCCATTTATAACGGAAAGCCAGAGCCGGACCATATATGCGACCGTTTCCCTTCTGTCAACGGCGCCTATCTGACCGAGCTTGTAATTAAGCGGCTTCGGGGCGGAAAAAATCGCCGCCATGGCGTTTTCTTCCTTTTCCTCAAAAGGCTTTTCCGCTTCAAGAATCGCTTTTCCCATGCTTTCGGCAGTATAAACCGCGGTCTGGTCTATGCAGAATATTTCCGCGGCGGTTTCCGCGCAAACCACCGCAAGGTCGCGTTCCATAAGCCCAAGGCGATGCCTGCGCTTTTCGGAAAGCCCTTTTACCGCAAGACTGCGGTGATATCGGTCCTTTTCGCTCAAAGCAACCGCGCCGCATTTCACGAGCATATCCACGCAGAATTTTTCGAATTCCGCCTGCATTTTTTCTCCTTCGCCCTTTGCAAAGGTATAACAGGTGCCGTCGAATTTCCCAAAGCTCCGCATGGTATCATTATAGCCGAGGGCAAGGTTCCTTTTCGCTATTTCCGGCACAAACTCCATGGTAGGACCAAGGTCGAACTTCGGGCGGATCACCCGGACAGGATAATCCGTTTCGTATTTCGCTTCGATTCCGTTGGCGCAAAGGTTCACTCCGATGATATCCTGCGCGCCCATATCAATGGCAAGGTTCACCGGGAAATTATCGCTGTATCCGCCGTCAACATATCGTTTTCCGGCTATCTCTTTAGGTTCCATGGAGGGAAAAACCGTTGACGAAGCAAGAAGGTAATCCCGGAGCATACCGTAAGGGATATCGGCAAGGGTGACGGGATGGGTTTTCATGTTCGGATATTCGGATACCATGATGCCGAACTCAATTCCGCTTTCGCGCAGGAGCTTTTCATCGAGATATTTTCCGATAAGCCCGCCCAGAGGAAAAGGATCCATTTTGACGTTTACGGCGCTTTCGCCCACATCTCCGAGGAAGCTTTTGAGCGAAGCCGCAATATGCTCCGTATCTATCATTTCCGAAAGACGGGTCGGGTGAGTTTCGATTATATCTGTCGTTTTGATGGTATTCCACATTTCAAAACCGCTTTCATAAAGCCCGCTCGCCATCAGAGCGCCGTTCAGCGCACCGACGGAAGAACCCGTAACGATTTGAAAGTCGATTCCGAGTTCCCTTATGGCGCGCCAGAAACCGAACTGATATGAACCTTTTGCGCCTCCCCCGGCAAGAACGATTGCTCTTTTCATCAATAACCTCCATGGAATTTTTCTTATGCTTTTATTCTATTATAAATTTATGAATATTTCAATTAGTATGTGAAAATTTAAGAAAACTATGCCGGATTTAATTTTGAAGGTGCCGTTTTTCGGCACAGCCAAAAATAAAAAAGGGCACTTCTTTACGAAGTGCCCGCAAATGACTTTCTGTTTTCTATTCAAAGATGAATTCCGCGCAGAGCATTTCCTTGTCGTAATCTCCTGTTCCGCGGAAATCCGTAACTTCCTTCCCTATGCGGTAAATCCCCGCAGGAAGCTCGCCATAGGTTTCTTCCCAATTCGTTTCCACTTCGGTTGTGCCGTCCGTAAAAATCAACCGGGACATATCGTTCCGGATAAAATTCGCGGTGCCGGGGTTCATTTCCGCCTTTGCCCATTCGCCGTTTTCCCGTTTTTCAAATGATTATACCATATATAGGCAATGGCATTTCAATCGCGCCGTGCGCCGGATTTCGCCTTTGATTTTGTCATTTCGACTACCTTCGGCGAAAGAACTATCACCGCCGCAAGGTTCGGAAAAATCATCAGACCGTTGAAAACATCCGTTATGCTCCAAACCAGCGGCACTTCCGCCACGGCGCCGAAAACAACCGCAAAACAGAAAAGAATCCTGTATAAAACCGTCTGAATTTTACTTTTTGTAATATATCCAAGGGCTTTTTCGCCGTAAAAAGCCCAACCGATCATCGCCGCAAGGGCAAAAAGGAACATTGAAACGCAAAGAAAAATCTCCCCCGCCTTTCCGAAGCAAAGGCTGAAAACCCTGCCTGCGGAGCTTTCGTCAAATTCCGCTCCGGCAGAAAGGATCACGAGCGCCGTCAGAGTACAGACAAAAATCGTATCCGTAAAAACCTCGATTATCCCCCAGCAGCCCTGCGCCAAAGGGTCTTTTTCCGTACTTTCCGCATGGGCAAGGGAAGCGGAGCCCATTCCCGCTTCATGGGTGAAGGTTCCTTTCGCGATACCCGCCCGAAGAGATTCCGAAACAAAAAGACCGCATATCCCGCCTCCGGTGGAAAGGGGTTCAAACGCCGAGGTGAATATCCCCGCAAACGCCTGCGGAACATTTTCCCGAAAAATAAAAATCACCCAGAGGCAGCCGAACACATAAACCGCCGCCATCGCCGGAACCAGCACGGACGAGGTTTTTATAACGCTTTTCGCGCCGCCGAACAGAACAAAGGCGGTCGGCACCGCGAGCGCCGCTCCGATCAAAACCGGCGGCAGACCGAAGCAATCCCCGAAAACCGCAGCGGCGGCACTGCTTTGCACCATATTACCTCCGCCGAAGGAAGCAAGAACACAGCAAACGCACCATACTACCGCAAAGAATCTTCCGCCGAAAGCTTTTTCGATATATTTCATGGCGCCGCCGCGGTATTTTACCGCAAGCGCCGCTTCCGCGAATTTCAGCATCATACCCAGAAATGCGCCCGCCCACATCCAGAAGACAGCGCCGGGGCCTCCTATGGCAATGGCGGAGGCAACCCCTATTATATTACCTGTTCCGACCGTTGCGCCAAGGGCTGTTGCTGCCGCGGCAAAGGCGCTTTTGTTTTCAAAAATCCGTCCGAAGGTATTTTTAAAAACCGTTCCCGCTCTGCGTATCGGGAAAAAACCCGCGGCAGCGGTCAGATATAAACCCGCGCCAAGAACCAGAACAAGCAAAGCCGGTCCCCATATTATCTTTGATAAATGATCCGAAAACGAAGCGAACTTTTCCGTTTTGCAAGCCCCCTTTCCGGATAAAATATGCCTTTTTGAAAAAAATTATGCAAAAACAAAGACGCTTCATTGCGAAGCGCCTCTGCCGAAGTTTTTTATGGGCAGGGCGGTATGGGATAACCGCCCCTTTTATAATGAAATCAAATCAGCAATAGTTTTCCATGGGGAAGGTGAGATATTTGATCTCGTCAAGCTGATCAACGGTAACAACGCCTGCGGGAGCATTGAGAACGTCGGGAATACGGTTTACGATAGTTGCGCAGGTGTGTTCAACGGTTGCGGGTTTGACAACGTGGAACTCGGTATCGGGTTCTCCGGTGATTTTCCAGTCGCACATATCGCCGTCATCGGGTCCGTAAACTTTGCCGATGCACTGGGTTTCGATGACCGGTCCCTGGAAGGTTTCGGTGGTAACTACTGCCGCCATGCCGATGCAGTTGCCCTTGGGAATGGTTTCGCCCATGGTTTCGGAATAAAGGTCGGAATCATAGAAATAAGGAACGCATTTCTGGGTGTTGGATTTTACAGTCCAGCCGAATTTGGAAGCGAGGGATTCGTTGGAGCTCCATACGTAGGAAGGTTCGAGAACTTCGGGATGAGCGATCTGTTCTTCGAATTCTTCGGGGGTAAGGCCGACGCCGTGTGCTTTTGCAAGAGCAAGGCCGTAATCCTCTACGTTATAGCTGACAGCGCCTTCGATTTTGGTGATTTTCTGAACACCGCCGGCGACCATGCCGACCATATTTACCCAGAAGATATCTTCCATACCGCTGCCAACGAAAGTGCAGTTATTTTCTTTTGCGATAACATCGAGTTTATTGGTAAGGTCGGGGC
>CAZOOL010000123.1:0-4726 GCA_964581405.1 uncultured Oscillospiraceae bacterium
CCCGGTTTCTGGACGGGTGCTTTTTATAAGATAAATTTTATGAAAATAATATTTGAATTGCAGGGGCGGATATTATCCGCCCGTTTTGTTTATGCCTCTTTGTCTTTAAGAAGCTGGTTTACAAGTATGCCGACGACAAGGGAAGCGGCGATGGAGGTGATCTGGAGAGCGCCGAAATCGAGCACGAATCCGCCGATACCGAGAACGAGAATGGAGCTTACAACGAAAAGGTTGTGTTCCTTGTTGAGGTCAACGGTCTGGATCATTTTAAGACCGGAAACGGCAATGAAGCCATAGAGCGCAACGCAGATTCCGCCGAGAACGCAGCTCGGAATGGTGTTTACGAACGCAACAAAGGGGCTGAAGAAAGCGAGCATAATGGAAAGAAGCGCCGCGGTTCTGATGGTAACGATGGAAGCGTTTTTGGTGATTGCGACACAGCCGACGGATTCACCGTAGGTGGTGTTGGGGCAGCAGCCGAAAAATGCGCCGGCCATGGAACCGACACCGTCGCCGAGAAGAGTTTTGTCAAGTCCGGGTTCGGCAAGAAGGTCACGCTCGATGATGGAGGAGATGTTTTTGTGGTCGGCAACGTGCTCCGCGAAAACAACGAAAGCAACGGGAGCATAGAGGAGGGTAAGGGTTCCGAAATCCGCAAGGGTCATGGTGATGCCGTTTGCGCTGATTTCATTGAACGCTTCAACAAATGCGAATTTGGGAAGATGGAAGAAGCTGCCGAGGCTGATGGTGCTGAAATTGTTGACAAGGGCGGAAAAATCGACGATTTTGAGGGAATCGATTCCTGCCGCGTTTCCGATAAAGGTAAGAACGGAAGCAAGGGCATATCCGGCGAGAACGCCGCAGATAAAGGGGATAAGTTTCATAAAGCCTTTGCCTTTGGTGGAAACCCAAACGGTAACGCCGAAAGTGAAAAGTCCGCAAAGAATGGCCGCAAGGCTGTAGGCTTCGCCGGTGGCGGAAGCTTTGGTAAGGTCGGCAACGGCGTTGCCCGCAAGGGAGAGTCCGATGAGCGCAACGGTGGGACCGATTACAACGGTGGGCATAAGTTTATCGAGCCAGCCGGAGCCTACGGCTTTGACAAGGAGAGCGATGACTACGTAAACAAGTCCCGCAAGGCAGGCGCCGAGGATTATTCCGAAATAACCGAAAACGGTTGCGGAATACATGGAAGAAAGGAAGGCGAAAGAACTTCCGAGAAATACGGGAGATTTCTTTTTGGTGAAGAACTGATAAACGAGAGTACCGACACCCGCACCGAGAAGCGCCGCGGCAGGGTCCATATCAAGGTTGAAAACGCCGTATGCGTTGACGAGAATAGGAACTACGATGGTTGCGGTGATGATTGCCAGAAGCTGCTGGAATGCGAAGATAACAAGCTGACTGAACTTGGGCTTATCTTCAACGTCGTAAATAAGTTTCATTTGCTTTTTCCCTCCTGAAAAAACGTTTTATTTTGTAAAAAGCTTTACGCCGAACTCGCCGTCGATGGACGGAACGCGGACGGAGATAAGCTCTTCACGCGAAGTTGGAATGTTTTTGCCCACGAAATCGGGGCGAATGGGAAGTTCGCGGTGCCCACGGTCTATGACCGCCGCAAGCTGGATATAGGCGGGTCTTCCGTGTTTAAGAAGGCAGTCGATAGCGGCACGGGTGGTTCTTCCCGTATGGATAACGTCGTCAACGAGGACTATGGTCTTGCCGGTGACATCAAAGGGGAGGTCGGCTCCGGTGATTTTCGGGAAATCGAGCGCGGGTTCGATATCGTCCCGGTAAAAGCTGATATCAATGGTACCCACGGGGACTTTTGTTCCCTCGATAGCAAGGATATTGCCGCGGATTATTTCCGCAAGAGGAACGCCGCGGGTTTTGATACCCACGAGGCAGAGGTTTTCGGTTCCTCCGTTGCGCTCAAGGATCTGATGGGACATTCTTATCAGACAGCGCTTGAGGGCATCGGAATCCATGAGATCGGACTTGAATTCCATAGCAAAAGCCACCTTTCCCATAAAAAAACGGTTCTGCCGAGAGGGGACAGAACCGTAAAACTCCGCTTTGCCGAAGGATTTCGGGGCTTTGGATCTTGCCGGTCTCTCTGTACCGCCTTAAAGATCAATTTCCATTATAATACCACCGAAAGCGCCAAAATGCAAGTTTTTTCTTCCTGAATTGCAAACGACCGGCCGCCGCAGCGCAGAAGGAGAACTTATATTCTCGCTTCGATCCAACCGAGGATATGCTCGTAAACCTCCCGGCGGCAGTCCTCGTTGAGTATTTCATGGCGCAGACCGGGCCAAAGCTTCAGGGTGAGGTCCTTTACCCCGGCTTTTTCGAAGGTAGAACAGGCGGCTTTCACTCCTTTGCCGTTTTCGCCAACGGGGTCTCTGTCGCCGGAAACAAAGAGCACCGGCTTTGCGGTATCCATTCTGTTTACGTTTTTCTGTTTGCGGATAAATCCCATGCCGCCGAGCATATCAAGGAAAAGCCGAACCGTTGCCGGGTCGCCGCAAAGGGGGTCGGCAATGTATTTATCGACGTTTTCGCTGTTGACGGAAAGCCAGTCATAATAGGTGCGGGGGTTTTCTATACCGTTGTTATAGCTGCCGAAGGCCAGCGCCGTAACAAGACCGTTGGGCTTATCGAAGCCCCTCGTTTTGCCGACTATGTTGCCGATGAGTTTTCCGCCGGCGACGATAATTCCGCTTTGATGGCCGGTACCCATGATAACGGCGCCGTCAACATCGCCGGGATATTTGATAAGATATGTCCTTGCGAGGAAGGAACCCATGCTGTGCCCCATGAGGAAATACGGAACATCGGGATATTTTTCGCCGTACATGGCGCGGATTTTATGAAGGTCGGAAACAACGGTATCCCAGCCGTTTTCTTTCCCGAAATAGAGGGCCGGCATATTTTCAGCAACGGAACTGCCGTGACCGATATGGTCCTCGCCCACAACAAGGATTCCGTTTTCCGCAAGAAAGCGGGCAAAATCATCATAGCGGTGGATATACTCCGCGATGCCGTGGGCGATTTCGAGAACAGCCTTCGGCTTTCCCTCCGGAAGCCATTCTTCTGCGTGGATCACATTGAAACCGTCCGTGGAATCAAAATAAAAAGAATTGTGAATAATCATGGAAAAGCCGTCCTTTCTGTGCTATAATTGTGTTGAAATTTACAATATAATAATAACATTTTTTATTATAAAAAGATAGGGGGTTTCATCAATGAAAGAATATGTTCTTTCCCTTGACCAGGGCACAACGAGTTCCCGCGCGATAGTTTTCAACAGAGCGGGCAAAATCGTTTCCGTCGGGCAGTATCCTTACGAACAGATATATCCGCAGTCCGGCTGGGTCGAGCACGACCCGGAGGTGATTTGGGAAACGGAGCGCAAAGCCGCAGAGGAAGCTTTGAAAAAAGCCGGGGTCGAAATCGCCGCCATAGGCATAACGAATCAGCGTGAAACGACCATTATCTGGGAAAAGGCAACCGGAAAGCCCATCTATAACGCCATAGTATGGCAATGCCGCCGTACCGCCGCCATATGCGATATGCTCACGGCAAAGGGATATGACGAAATGATAACCGAAAAAACAGGGCTTATGATAGACGCCTATTTTTCCGGAACAAAGATAAAATGGATACTCGACCATGTTCCCGGCGCCCGGGAAAGAGCGAAAAACGGCGAGCTCCTTTTCGGAACGGTTGAAACCTGGCTTATCTGGAAGCTCACAGGAGGAAAGGCACACGTCACCGATTATTCCAATGCTTCGAGAACGATGCTTTTCAATATTCATACCATGCAGTGGGACGAGGAACTTTGTGAAATGCTCGAAATACCCATGTGCATGCTTCCGCTTCCGGTTGAAAACTCGGCGTTTTACGGAGAAGTTGCGGAAGGTATTCCCGGGCTCGAAAGCCTTGCGGGAGTTCCGGTATGCGGCGCCGCCGGCGACCAGCAGGCCGCTCTTTTCGGGCAGGGCTGCTTCGAGGTCGGTTCCGCAAAGAACACCTACGGCACAGGTTGTTTTACCCTTATGAACGCAGGCGAAAAACCCGTCCGTTCCGATTCGGGACTTGTCACCACCGTTGCGTGGAGTATCGGAGGAAAGACCACCTATGCCCTGGAGGGCAGCGTTTTCAACGGCGGTTCCACCATTCAGTGGCTCCGGGACGGGCTCGGGATCATTGATTCCGCGGCGGAGGTAAATCCTCTTGCGGAATCCGTGAGCGATTCCGGCGGAGTTATCCTTGTTCCGGCATTCACTGGACTCGGCGCGCCGCATTGGGATATGTACGCGAGAGGCGCGCTCCTTGGAATAACCCGCGGCACGACGAAAGCGCATATTGCCCGAGCCGCCCTTGAAGGGATAGCTTATCAGGTCACGGATATGATAAACGCAATGAGAAAGGATGCAGGATGTGATATAGCCGTTCTTCACGTTGACGGAGGCGCTTCCGTAAGCAACCTTATGATGCAGATACAGTCGGACCTTCTCCGTATTCCCGTGGAGCGTCCGAAGGTCGTGGAAACGACAGCCTTTGGCGCAGCGGCTCTTGCGGGACTTTACGTCGGAGTATGGAACAGCCTTGAGGAGATTGCTGATGCCCATGAAAGCGAGCGCACTTTCTATCCCGAAAGACCGGCTGCCGATGCGGAAAAAGATTATAACCAGTGGAAACGCGCCGTCGGCCGCGCCTGCGG
>CAZOOL010000124.1:0-4708 GCA_964581405.1 uncultured Oscillospiraceae bacterium
GCTGCTGTGGATTGTGTATCCGAAATAGGAATTGAGCACGTCAACGTCGCCGCGGTCCCAGGCGACTTCGATAGCATGACGGATAGCGCGTTCAACGCGGGATGAGGTGGTTCCATGCTTTTTTGCAACGGAAGGATAAAGGCATTTCGTTACAGAATTCATAATTTCGATATCATTTACGGCCATGATAATCGCCTCCCGAAGGTAATGATAACCTTTTATATGGGCGGGAACGCCGATCTGATGAATGATATCGGTTATAACAATTTCAAGATTGGAGGAATCTTTTCCGGCGGGAACTGCGGAGCTCCTTCCGGTGCTGAGGCAGAGGCTGCGTATGCGTTCCGCGAGCACGGGATAATCCACGGGCTTTATGAAACAATAGGCAATTCCGCCGGAAAGGAGCTCTTTTTCAAGAACGGCGCTTTCGGAAGGAACAAGGGCGAGAAAAAGCGGAAGATAATCAAGCTTTTCCTTTGCGGCGCAAAGTACGCCGATTATGTCCATCTGCGGCATGAACGCATTTGCGAGCACGATATCAGGGCGTTTGAGCACGATGCTGTCGAAAAGCTCGCGCCCGTTTTTGCGAACTATCGCAACTTCAAAACCGAGGGAGGAGAGAGTTTCCTCGCAGGAAGTACAAAACTCGGAATCATCGTCAGAAATCATTATTTTCAGTTTATTTTCCATGGCAAACCTTTTCTCCGCACTTTTTATCTTATTTTCGATATGTTTATCAGCGGAATTTAAGTGCGGTTAAATTCCATTATTTTACTAAAATGTAAATACTTGGATATCCATAAGTAAATAATACCATATTTTTCCAAACTGTCAAGAGATTTACCAGAAATTTACAATTATTTCCTGCAAAAAATTTATTTTTTTCTGTTTTTAAAAAATGTTTTACAATCAATAAGATATATGTTAAAATATTAAATTACGCAAATAATTATTATTTACATAGAAAGAGGTTAGTCAATGGAACAAATGAATGAAAGCAGACGACTTGGCGAAGAGAAAATTTCCAAGCTTCTGCTCAAATTTTCGATTCCCTGTATTACAGGGCTTCTCATCAGCGCGTTTTATAACATCGTTGACCAGATTTTCATAGGCAACAGCGAACTCGGATTCCTCGGCAACGCCGCAACGGGCGTTTCTTTCCCGGTAATCTGTATCGCGAATGCTTTTGCCTGGTGCATAGGCGACGGTGCCGCTTCTTTCCTCAGCATCTGCGCGGGAAGAAAAGATACGCAAAGCGCCCATAAATGCGTTGGTACGGGCATCACAGTTTCGACGGCGATCAGTATTGTTCTTGCGGTGGTTTGTGTTGTCTTTGCGGAACCCATCATGTCACTTTTCGGCGCGTCTGAACAGACCATTGATATGGCTGTTGAATATTTTGTTATCGTTTCGGCGTTCTTTCCGTTCTATCTCGTTCTTGGTGCCATAAACAGCATGATACGCGCGGACGGAAGCCCGACCTACGCTATGGTCGGAACCCTTGTGGGCGCTGTGATCAATATAATCCTTGACCCGGTTTTTATTTTCCTTTTTAAATGGGGAATTGCGGGCGCGGCATGGGCAACCGTTATCGGTCAGGTAATTTCCTTCACCGTCTGCATGGTTTATTTCATTAAGCCGAAAACCTTTAAACTCAGCTGGAAAAGCTTTATTCCCGACTGGCAGATTTGCAGGAGCATGATTTCCCTCGGTGCTTCCACCTTTGTTACCCAGCTTTCCATAGTTGTTGTTTCTCTTGTCTGCAACATGACCCTTGCGAAATACGGTGCGCTTTCCGTTTACGGTCCTGATATTCCGATTTCCGTTTTCAGCATTCAGACAAAGGTTTATACCATCGTTTGCAGCATTGTTACCGGTATAGTCCTTGGCGCACAGCCGATTTTCGGTTATAACTACGGCGCAAAGAGAATGGACAGGGTAAAGGAAACCTATAATATCGTCCTTAAATCCAGCCTTGCGGTGGGAATTGCCGCAACGCTCGTTTTTGAAATTTGTCCGCAGGTGATCATCAATATTTTCGGTTCCGGAAACGAGCTTTACTTCGATTTTGCGGTAAAGACTTTCCGCATTTATCTTTCCCTTATGACCTTTACCTGCCTCACAAAGATGACCTCCGTTTTCTTCCAGGCCATCGGCAAGCCGGTAAAAGCGGTTGCGGCTTCCCTCGTAAGAGATATACTCTGCTTCACTCCCATTGCTGTCTTTCTTCCTATGATTCTTGAAAAGAGAGAAGCGGGAACAGGCATTTACGGAATTCTTTTCGCGGCGCCGATTGCCGATATCATCGCGGTTATTGTAATTATCTGCATCACCGTTCCGTTCCTTCGCTCCCTCAAAAATCCGGAACAGGCGGAAATTTCCGCGGAAGTTTCCACGGTTATCAAGCCTTCCAGACCCGGCGTTATTATTACCATCGCAAGGGAACATGGTTCCGGCGGCAAGGAGATAGGCAGACTTATTTCGGAAAAGATGAACATACCGTTCTATTATAAAGAAATGACTGCTATTGCGGCGCAGGAGAGCGGTCTTGACAAAGAGTTTATGTCCGAGATAAACAGCGATTCCCCGAACCTTCTTCGGGAGCTTTATATGAGTACGAACGTCGTTCAGCAGGCCGTTGTTGCCCAGGAACAGATAATCCGCAAAATTGCGGAAAACGGTTCCTGTGTGATAGTCGGGCGTGCGGCGGACTATGTTCTCCGTGACTGCGAAAACGTCGTTACCGTTTTCATCCATGCTCCGAAGGATTTCCGCGCGAAACGTATTATGGAGGTTTACGGCGACAACGAGGAGGAAGCATTCGCCAATATCAGGCGTTCCGACGCTTCACGTTCCGCCTATTACCGCACCATTTCCGGTCAGAGCTGGGGAGACCCGCATCATTTCGACCTTTGCATAGATTCTTCTGTCGGTCTTGAAAAATGCGTTGACATCATCAGCACCTATGCTGAAAGCTGATTAAAACTGAAAAAGTAAAAGCCGGTCTGCGTTTTGCAGACCGGCTTTTTTATGTTTCATTTGTGCTTTTTTCTCCAAAAAGCTCCTGTTAAGATACCACAAACGGAAATAATTATACCTATCGCCATATACATAAAATTGGGGAAAATGAATGTGAAGGTGGTGACCCCCATCTCTTCAGCAAATACAGTATATGGTACTGTAAGAAATGTAATGGCTGCAACAGGAACACAAAGCCAGTTTCCTTTTCCCCAATAGTCGTTTTTTGCTGTCATTACGGTTGATATAAACAAAAAGAGAGGCAACAATATCCATCTGAATGTTACGTCAAGACCTGTTGTAAGCGGTCCCTTTATTTGCCAGAAAATGATCATCGCCACGGCCCAAATAACAAAATATGCGGAAAATAATATGATCATTCCCAAATTCCTTTTGGCCTTTACTGTGTTTGTACTTTCTTCCAAAAATTCCTGATAAGTTCTGTTCATGGATTTTTCCTCCTTAAGCAGGTGGTCAAGACTTACGGAATAAATATCACTCATTTTTATGACACTGATGATATCGGGATATGATTTGTTATTTTCCCAATTTGAGATAGTTTGTCTGCTGACACCAAGCAACTCAGCAGCTTTTTCCTGGGTTATTCCTTTTTCATTCCGTGCATTTTTGAGTTTGCTTCCGATTTCCATTCTATCCACCTCGTTTTATTTCTGCCTCCAACAAAGGCAAATATAATATATAAAATCCATAAAAGATTTTCCACCAATTTACTTTTACATTCTAAAAAAGGATGTAAAAATCTTTTTACAAAGTCTGTTATCACGATTAAATATTATCACATGAAAACATATTACACAAGAATGGTTCCGGCGGGAGTTTTTTCTTACTGCTCTTGACTAATCTTTCGCTTTCTTATATGATATATCCATAGACTTAAAAGGGGAGGAAAACACTATGTTTTATGATAAAGTAAAAGAATCCGCGGATTTCATCAGCGGAAAACTTACCGAAATTCCGAAAATCGCCATCATTCTCGGAAGCGGACTCGGCGGACTCGTTGATATTATGGAAGACAAAACCGTGATTCCTTATAAAGAAATCCCGAATTTTCCACAGATAAGCGTTCCGGGACATGCGGGCAACTTTGTTGTCGGCAGAATCGGTAACCAGCTCGTTGCCGCAATGCAGGGAAGATTCCATTTTTATGAAGGCTTTACCATGCAGGAACTCACATATCCGCTTTACGTTATGAAGCTCCTCGGGATCGAAAACCTCATCGTAACCAATGCCTGCGGCGGAATCAACAGAAGCTTCAAACCCGGCGACCTTATGATTATTGACAACTATATCAGCTTCCTTGCGCCGAACCCGCTTATCGGAAATAATGACGACCGTTTTGGCGCACGTTTCCCGGATATGTCCGAACCTTATTCCCGCGAAATCAGAGAAAAGGCTGTTAAGGCGGCTGAAAAACTCGGCATCGAATATCAGAGCGGCGTTTACGCGCTTTTCACCGGTCCTTGCTATGAATCCGCGGCAGAGATCCGCGCTTTTGCGGCTCTCGGCGCCGACGCAGTCGGCATGAGCACCGTTCCGGAAACCATAGTGGGAAATTACCTCGGAATGAAGGTATTCGGCGTTTCCTGCATAACCAATATGGCAACCGGCATCGCAACCGTAAAACACAGCCATGAAGAAGTGGTGCGCATTGCAAACGAAAGCAGCCGTA
>CAZOOL010000125.1:0-4700 GCA_964581405.1 uncultured Oscillospiraceae bacterium
TGACTCCAAACTTTATGACTGGGGTCCCGAAGGAAAACTTTATCTTTAAGCTTTAGTTCTTAAAATGAATGTCTGATAAGAAACAGAAGACAGAAAAATATTTCCGTCTTTCTGGCGGTGCTGATGATAGCCGAGGCTGTTTCTGCTGGGAATATGGATTCCGAACAGGGAATATTCGTATACTCTTATTGGATCATGACGTTCAAAGTGGAAAGCCTTGACGAAAAAGGGAAGAAGCCCTTCATGAAGCGGGAATCCTTGAAGTTGAGGTAGTATAACTTAGTCTATGAAATGGTTTATTATACCGGAGTTTCATATGTTGCGGATTCCGGGCCACCAGCGGCGAAGGCGCCATGTATGATTACAACTGTTCATATTTCTGAATAAGGTGAAATCGAATGAATGGAATTTTCAAAAAAATAGTATCAGCAGTATGCGCGATCTGCCTTCTGCCGGTGCCGGTTTCGGCACCGGCAGAAGATAGTGCCATCGTAAGAGTCGGAAGTGCTTCCTCCTATGCGGGATACAGCGTTTCTGTTGATGTTACTGCGGAAAATCTTGAGAACCTTGGAGCAATAGACGTTGACGTTTTTTACGACGCAGAAGCGCTTGTACTGGATTCTGCGGTGCAGGGAGCGTTACCGGGCACGTTTGATATAAACAGTGATACAGAAGGCACTGTGAGGCTCAGCGCGGCCTTTCCGGAAGGGATAAACGGAACGGCAACGCTTATGACGCTGAATTTCACAGTTTCATCGGAAGCAAAAACCGGCGAATATCCGATAAACGTGGCCATAGGGGATGCGTTCAATACGGATCTTGAAGCAATTTCTGTTTTGAGAAGTGGGGGAGCGGTTACGGTTATTGAAAAACCGGTTTCGGTTCCTACCGCAAGGTTTTATTGTTCGGCAAGCAAAAGTTCTGCTGAGATAGGCGAAGAGGTAACCCTTACATATTATTCCTATACTCTTCACAGTATGGCAGGCGGCGTTTTTGAAATATCGTATGATGAAACGCTGTTTGAATTTGTTGATCTGAGCCTTTGCGAAGGCATGAAAACCTCCGACGGAATGATCGCAGTAAACAGTGATAATCCAGGGTATATCAAGGCAGTCTATAATTCATCTGAAGCGGTGGGAACCGGAGATCTTTTCAGCGTGACTTTGCGTGTGATAAAAGATACAGATGCTGCTTCTTCGATAAAAATGACCGCAAGTTCCCTTTATGCACAGGACCTTTCCATAATAAACGGAAACGAGCGCAATACCGCAATTTCCATAACGAAAAAGGCTTCCTCGCCGGATATTCCCGAACCGGAAAGCAAAAGCTTTTCTGTTTTTGTGCCGGAAGAAACTTCCGAAGGCGAGGAATTTGAAGCAGTTGTCGTTTTAAGTGGGGATTCTGCCCTTGCGGCAGGAGATTTTACGATCAGCTATAATACGGAAGAACTTATCTGTGTTTCCGCAAAGGTGCATTCTGATGTTTCTGAAAACGGCGGAATGGGCATGCTGAATAAAAATATTTCCGAAGGCACAATAAAGTTTTCTTATATAAACGAAAACGGTGTTTCCGCAACTCAAAGAATTGTTACCATAATATTCAAACCGGCGAAAACAGGAACATATACCGCTCAAATCGGTTGTTCCGGTTCAGGGCTTCGCGATGTGGATTTCAAAGTTGTTGAACTTGTTTTTGTGCCCGCGCAAGTAAAAGTCAAAGGGGCTTTTGCCGAGAGCATCGCCATAGAAAACCTTCCGGATAAAACGGAATATTATGTCGGCGAAAATTTTGATGTTTCCGGAGGGAAAATATGCGTAAATTATTCGGACGGAACAAACAAAATTATTGATATGACCGAAGAAATGATAAGCGGATTTGAAAATGGAACCACCGGAAAAAAGGCCGTCATGGTCAGCTATGAGGATAAAACTGCCGGATTTGAAGTTAGAATAATCTCCAAAATTTTCGGAGATGTAAATTTTGATGAAAGGGTCAATATTGCGGATGCAAACCTTATAAGAAGAAATGCTGTGAAACTTATTGACTTTACGCCTTACCAGCTTGCCGCGGCAGACGTAAACGGTGACGGAAAAATAAACATTGCGGACGCAAATCTTGTTCGAAGATATGCTGCAAAATTGATAGATTCCTTTCCGGTGGATGGATAATAAAAAGCGTGCTCATTGCGAGCACGCTTTTTTTGATTTTGGTGCTCAAATTTTTGCTCCGGTGGGTATGATTGCCGTTTTTTTTGGAAAAATATCCGGGAAAGGCGGCGTTTTTTATGAATATCTCAACTGATATAGAAACCAATAAACTGCATTTTGACGCGGTTTTTTGCATGGAACGCAATTTTGATATCAACAAAAGGGAGCTTACATTTGCGGGAAAAAACGCGGTGCTCTATATGGTGGACGGTTTTTTGCAGAGCGGTACCCTTGAACGCATACTTGCGGAGTTCGCAAAGCTGAAAAACGGCGATGCGGAATCGGAAAAGGAGTTCCTTGAGCACCGTATTCCGTTCGGCTCTGTCGAAACCGAAAGCGATGACAATATGATCGTGACAGCCGTGCTCAGCGGCAAAACCGCGCTGATGGTGGAGGGATTTTCTTCCGCTTTCATCTTTGAACTGCGGAGCTATCCCCAGCGTGAAAATGCCGAGCCGGACCGGGATAAGGTTATGCGCGGTTCGAGGGACGGATTTACGGAAACCATGCTGTTCAACGCGGCGCTTATCCGCCGCAGAATAAGGGACAGAGACCTCAGCATCGAATATCAGAGCATCGGAACAGTATCCCATACCGACGTTGCCCTTTGCTATCTGAGCAGCAAGGTCGACAGAAGAATGCTCGGCGACGTGCGCGAAAAAATACGGTGCTCAAAAATTGAAGCTCTGACGATGAACCAGGAGGATATGGCGAACGTAATAAACGGGAAGCAGCGCTGGAATCCGTTTCCGAAATACAAATTCACGGAACGGCCGGACGTCGCCGCCGCACAGATAATGAAGGGCGATCTCATCGTGCTCATAGACAATACCCCCACGGCTATGATAATGCCTTCGACGATTTTTGATATTGCGGAGGACGCGAATGATTATTATTTTCCGCCGCTGACCGGAGCGTATCTTCGCATAACGAGGCTCCTTACGATGGCGGTCACTCTTTTTCTGACCCCGGCATGGCTTTTGGCGCTTGAATATCCGGAATACGTTCCGAACGCATTGCGGTTCGTGCTCGTTGCGGAAAATCAGAATATACCGATAATATGGCAGCTTCTGATACTTGAATTTGTGATAGACGGGCTCAAGCTTTCATCACTTAATACACCCGGAATGCTTTCATCGACCTTTTCGATCATCGCCGGTATTATCGTGAGCGACTTTGCGGTGCAAAGCGGCTGGTTCGCTTCGGAAACCATGCTGTATATGGCTTTTGTTGCCATGGCGAATTACAGCCAGCCGGGTTATGAGCTCGGCTACGCCATAAAATTTATGAGAATGCTGATGCTTGCGGGAACGGCGCTTTTCGGAATTTATGGCTTTATTGCGGGATTTTTGTTCACTCTTTTCCTTATTCTTTCCACGAAGATACACGGCAAAAAAGGATATTTTTACCCGATAATCCCTTTTTCGCCGAAGGGAATAATCAAGCTCCTTTTCAGGCTCAAATAAAAATTCTTTTTCGGAATATTTTAATCGCAGTCCGCTTAAAGAGCAAGAATTATATTGAAATATCTTTTAAAATAGGGTATGATAAAGATGCTGTGCGGTGCAGCATTTTTTTAACGATCGACAAAAATCATCTGATAACATAAGGACGGAAAAACGCTATGGTATTTGCAAACTTGTTCTTTCTCTATGCATTTTTGCCGCTTAACCTGATACTCTATTTTTCAACGAAAAACAGAGCCTTCAGAAACGCGGTGCTTATTTTCTTTTCGCTGCTTTTCTATGCCTGGGGCGAGCCGGTATGGGTGACACTGCTTATTTTCAGCGCTACCATCGACTATTTTCACGGGCTGATAATCGAAAAATACCGCGGAGGAATCGGAGCGAAGCTTGCGCTTATATCTTCGCTTGTTCTGAACCTCGGACTTCTCGGTATTTTCAAGTACAGCGGATTTTTTGTTGAAAACCTTAACTTCGTAACCGGGCTCAATCTTCCGGTTCCGGCATTTTCGCTGCCCATAGGCATCAGCTTTTATACCTTCCAGACCCTCAGCTATACGATCGACGTTTACCGCGATCAGGTTAAACCCCAGCACAGCTATATGAAATTCTTCATGTACGTTTCGCTCTATTCCCAGCTCGTTGCGGGACCCATAGTCCGTTACGCGGACGTTGCGGTGGAAGTTGACGAAAGACACGAAAACCTCGAGGATATCTATTCCGGCACCGCAAGATTCCTTGTTGGTCTTACGAAAAAAGTCTTTATCGCGAACGTTGCGGGAGGATTTGCGGAAACTTATCTTTCCGGCGACCTTACCCAGCAGAGCACCGCGGCGGTATGGTTTGGAATTCTGATGTTCTCCATACAGATCTACTATGACTTTTCCGGTTATTCCGATATGGCCATCGGTCTTGGCAAAATATTCGGGTTCCATTTCCTTGAAAACTTCAACTATCCCTATATTGCCCGTTCCGCAACGGAATTCTGGCGCAGGTGGCATATGTCCCTCGGCGGATTCTTCCGCGATTA
>CAZOOL010000126.1:0-4664 GCA_964581405.1 uncultured Oscillospiraceae bacterium
TTTTTTGGAGTTTACAAAAACTCTTATTTATATTATAATGCTGTTATAAAATTATCAGCAAGGAGATTTTTAATATGAAGCTCGAAAACAAAGTCGCAATCGTAACCGGCGGCGCCATGGGCAACGGACTTGGCATAGTCAAGGTCTTTCTTAAATATGGCGCAAAGGTTGCCGTTTTTGATTACAGTGAAAAAGTGACCGAAGTCGCCGAAGAACTCAGAAAATCCGGTTTTGAGGTCACCGGATATCTCTGTGACGTCCGCGACAGCGATAGAATTAAAAAATGCGTCGATGACGTTCTTGAAAAATACGGCACCATTGATATCCTCGTCAACAACGCCGGCATCGCATGGCTTGATACCTTTATGAACACCGATGATGAACTCCGCGATGCTCATTTTGATATCAACATCAAAGGTTCCTGGAACATGGCAAAGGCTGTTGTTCCCACTATGATGGAAAAGAAGAAAGGCGCGATAGTCAACCTTTCCTCCGTAACCGGCCCCCTCGTCGCAGATCCCGGCGAAGTTGCTTATGCGACCACAAAGGGTGCTCTCATGGGCTTTACCAAAGGTCTTGCGGCAGAAATGGTTTCCTATGGAATCCGTGTCAACGCAATCCAGCCCGGATACATCATGACTCCCATGGTTGAGGGTATTGCCGAAGCTTCCAATTCCTCCGACCCCCAAAGCGTAATCGCCGGAATCGGTGCGGGGATCCCCATGGGACGCCTCGGAACCATCGAGGAGCTTGGTGAACTCGCCGCATTTCTCGCCTCCGATGAATCCAGCTATATCACCGGTCAGGGCATTGTTATTGACGGCGGTTCCACCATGCCGGAAACCTCCAGCGTCGGTGTAACCGAATAATTCAATTTACACGATAAAAGCGGTGCTTCATCATGAAGCGCCGCTTTTGTTTGCCTTATCAGGAATTCTATCCCCGGAAAGCGGGAAGATGCAAGGATCACCCATACTCAGCCTTCCGGACGTTCGGGTTCACTCTCCGGAATTATACGCGGAAGGGTTATAATCACCTTGTAAAGGTCTCCGTCAAGCATCAGCTCAAAAGTTCCGCCGCAAAGCTCCGTAAGGGATTTGGCTATGGAAAGCCCAAGACCGTTGCCTTCGCTGTTTCGTGAAGCATCTCCGCGGACAAATCTTTCCATAAGCGCTTCTGCGGACATATTGAGCGGTTCCTTTGAAATATTGCGGAAAGTTATCACCGCGTTTTCCTGCGCCTTCGTAATGTCGAAATAGGCTCTCGTACCCGGCTGGGCATATTTTATTATATTTTGTATAAGGTTCTCGAAAACGCGCCAGAGGAGCCTTCCGTCAGTATATACAGCCACCTCTTCCTCCGGAAGATTCACCACCGGACTGATTTCCGCAGCTTCAAGTTTTTCAGAAAATTCTCCGACGGATTGGTTGACGAGTTCCCCGATATTAAGGACTTCCTTGTCCACCGCAACGGCTCCGCTAGAAGCTTTTGAAGCTTCGATGAGATCCTCCGTCAGCTTTTTGAGTTTTGCGCTCTGGCGGTCTATTACCTCAATATATCCCATAGCGGTTTCGTTCTGAATATCCTCTTTCTTGAGCAGGTCAACATAGGATACTATCGAGGTCAGCGGGGTTTTAAGGTCATGGCTCACGTTGGTAATAAGCTCTGTTTTGAAGCGTTCGCTTTTAATGCGGTCATCAACCGCTTTGGACATTCCGAGAGCGGCGCTGTTGAGGTTATAGGCATACCCCCGAAGCCCTGGCCAAAGTTCCCTGCTGTTCACGCGGTAATCGAAATTTCCTCCGGCAATGGCTTCGCTGCCCTTTTTGATCTTTTTAAGCTGCACCCCAAACCATACTGCAGCACATATAGCCGCCATCGCGGAGAAAACTGCAAAAAATACCGCAAAGATGCCTTCGCCGTATTCTGTTGATAAAACGCCAAAAAGAAACATTAAAATGCTGTATCCCGCAACCCCAAGGGCAAGCTTCCATGTAAATCCGATGTTATTAAGGAACCAGCGCATAAACCTTCCAAAAACGGTGACGCACTGCCAGATAATGGTATGATGCCACCATTTTTTCATCTTTAGATGCGCCGAAGTGCTCAGGAGCATTACAAGAGTAAGGCCTGTCGCCGCCGCAAAAACAAGACCGAACGTGGCAACCTTGTAAATATCGTCATAAGCCCAGCGAATATTGCTTGCAAGAGTATAAAGAGCCGCAATGCCGCCTGCATAAAGGAAAACCATTATGTCGTAATCAACGGCATTAAGCCCCCGAAGTTCAAGCTCTCCGTTTTCATCCTTGCCCGCACCTACAATAAGATAAAGACAAAGCACCGCACAGATTCCGAAGCAGAGAAGACCGACGTTTATAAAAAGGTCTTTGTTTTCCGCAACGAAGACAAAATTTGCGTAATCCGCATAACCATCATAGTTTGGGTCAAGGGGCATACGGATATACCCGGTCATTTCATATTCGGCAATGACTTCACCCGTTTCGGTAACTTCCCTTGCGGGATATTTATCGGTTATTTCGATATATCCGGTTGAACCTTCTTCATCCGGTTTGTGAATTTCCGGTTCTCCGCTGGTGCTCCGAAGTGTTGTGAGAACAACGTTGCCCTCCATGTCATAGATGGTATAGGCAAAGTTTTTGTGGTCAAAGTAAAATTCGCTTTCAATAAGCCCCTGGATATCGTTCCAGTAAATATATTCCCGAACCTCTGCAAGATTATCTGCAACGAACCACAGGCAGCTGCTTGAGTTTTCGTATTCCGCTTTTTTGCCGTAATAAAACCCTTCATCATAAGCTTCCGTTGCGCACCATGCACATCCGATGAGTATGGGCGTCGCTATGCAGACGATTACAAAAGCAATCATTTTTAAGAACAGACTTCCGAAAAGCTTTTTCATTTTTTACCCTCCAGTTTATATCCCTTGCCCCAGACGACCTTGAGATACCGTGGGTTTGCGGGGTCTATCTCAAGTTTTTCTCTTAAATGGCGGATATGCACCGCGATGGTACCCTCCGCACCGAAAGAATCGCTGCTCCAGACGGCGGAATATATTTCCTTCGAAGAAAAAACCTTTCCCGGGTTTCTTACGAACAGCTTCATTATCTCGTATTCCGTGGGGGTAAGCGAAACCGGTTCGCCGTTCAGTGTAACGATTTTTCCGTTGTCGTCAAGCTCAATGTCACCGACGGAAACCGTTTCGTCCTCCTTTTTTGCCATTCCTCCAAGATATGCATAGCGCCGAAGCTGCGCCCTAACTCTTGCTATAACCTCCAATGGATTGAACGGCTTCGTTATGTAATCGTCCGCACCGGCGGTAAGGCCGAGGATCTTATCGCTGTCTTCGCTTTTTGCCGTGAGGAAGATAACCGGCGCATTGCAGGTTTCGCGCAGTTTTGCCGTTGCTGAAACACCGTCCATTTTAGGCATCATAATATCCATAAGGATAAGATGTATCTCGTTTTCGGAAACAACGTCAACAGCCTCGCTCCCGTTTTCCGCTTCAAATATTCGATAGCCCTCGCCGGTAAGATATATTTTCAGGGCATTCCTGATATCCCTGTCGTCGTCACAAATCAAAAGGTTATACATTTTATCGCCTCCGGTTATATCATAACAGCAAAAGCTTTAAGATAAAAGTGGTAAAATTATTAATATTTTCTTAAGATTATTAAAAACGGCGGGAGCAAGCTCCCGCCCTACATTAAATATTCAAACTAAACCGTATTTCAGTTCCCCTATTGGAATAACTTTTTCCGGCATGGCAACAAAATCATTGAGCCGTTTTTCCATAATTATAACACTGTGCCAGCCGGCGAATTTGTATCCGCTGTTTTCAAGGAATCCAACCCGACTGAACCCGTATTTTTCATGCATCTTCACAGAAGCGGCATTTTCCGCTATTACCAGCGCATAGCAAACACAAAAGCCCTGTTTCGTCAGCGTATCCAGAAGGACATCATAGAGCTGACTTCCTATACCTTTACCCTTTACCTTTTCGCTTACGTAAACGGAGGACTCCACCGTCCACTGATACGCCGCCCTCGTAAGCATTGGTCCGCCGTAGGCATAGCCGAGAATTTCTTCGTTCTCCTCATAAACTATCCACGGATATTTTTTCTGGATATTCTCCATTCTCACAGCAAATTCCGAAACGGAGGGAACTTCGTATTCAAAAGTTACGGACGTATTTTCAATATAGGGAGCATAAATACCGAGAATTGCTTCAACATCCTCCGGCCTTGCAATGCGTATGCTTCCGTTCAGCTTTTCTCTTTCCGTATCTGATCTCCCCTTACAAGAATCTGGATAAGCGTCAGCGGCATCATGCAAAGAAGCATGATGTATGCGGTTTTGCCGAGGGGCACGAGCATGAAGAGCTCGCTGAAAAGTGCAATACCGCCGAAAAAAGCAAGCGCGCAGCCCACAACAAGAACCGCTTTGAATTTATTGAGCGGCAAACAGGAACAGAAAAGTGCCGCGAGGCTTGCTGTTCCGGTATAAACAGTGCATACGGTCGAACATTCGTCCGGGGTGATACCAAGACTTTCCCCAAGTATGAGCACCGCCATTATTCCCGCAAACACCGTAACCGCGCCGGCAATTGCTCTTTTGAGCACCGTGCTCATAAAACGTTTTGGAACACG
>CAZOOL010000127.1:0-4578 GCA_964581405.1 uncultured Oscillospiraceae bacterium
CTTCGGCGACAGCTCCCCCTCTGGGGAGCCTTTAAAGGCATATAAACAATAATTTGCCTCTCCGTTCCAAAACATTGACAATGCCGATGGAGAAATCTATAATTAATATGCTTTATATTTTTAATTATGAAAACTTTTTGCAAAGAGGATTTATGCTCAAAAATTATTTCAAAAAACTCAATCCGGCTATGATTGCCGTTATATGGTCCCTTGCCTGGCCGACCATGCTCGAACAGGCTATGCAGACCGCCGTTCAGTATATAGATACAGCTATGGTCGGCTCGCTCGGAACCCAGGCGACCGCCGCAGTAGGTTCCACGAGCACCGTAAACTGGCTTATCAGCAGCAGTATCGCTGCCATGAGCATTGGCTTTCTTGCGTTTATCGCAAAAGCAAGGGGTGCCGGAGATGAAGCCACAGCAAGGCGCGCTGTCGGTCAGTCCGTGCTCGCGGTGATTGTTTTCGGTTCGTTTTTCACTGTGCTTGCTCTTTCGTTAAGCAGTTATGTGCCCGTTTGGATGCAGGTTGATGAAAATATCCGCGAGGTTGCCTCGCAGTATTTCTTTATCGTATATATTCCCATGCTCCCGAGAGCTGCAAGCATCATCTTCGGAACGGTTCTCCGTGCTTCCGGAGATACCAGAACGCCCATGAAAATCGGCGTTGTGATGAATATTATAAACGTCGTGCTCAACTTCCTGCTCATTTATGAAACCCGCGTGCTCAAAATTTTCTCCTTTGAGTTCATCATGCCCGGAGCGGGACTTGGGGTAATCGGCGCCGCTATTGCCAGCGCCATCGCATTTGCTTACGGCGGCATTGCCATAACGGTCATTCTCTGGCGGCATCCTTCGCTTTCACCGAAGGGACAGCGCATAGCTCCGGATATGGATATACTGAGACCCTGCCTTAAAGTCGCTTTTCCGAATATGCTCCAGCGTTTCGGGACATCCCTAGGCTTTGTGGCTTTCGCATCCATGATAAACTCCCTCGGCGACGTTTCCACCGCCGCCCATACCATTGCCAATACAGTCGAATCCGCTTTCTATATCCCGGGCTTCGGAATGCAGACCGCCGCCGCGACCCTCAACGGAAACGCCTACGGCGCAAGGGATAAACAGCGTATGCACGACCTTGCCAATATGTTCATTCCCATAGAAATAACCCTTATGGTCATTTCCGGCGCGAGCCTTTTTGCACTTGCGCCGAACCTTATGGATATTTTCTCCGACAGTCCGGAGGTGATTTCCCTCGGTTCGACGGTGCTGAGAATGGTCGCCCTTTCGGAACCGTTCTACGGCTTCTCGATAATAATTGAGGGTATGATGCAGGGCGTCGGCAAAACGAAAGAGCCTTTTGTCTATAACATCACCGGTATGTGGTGCATAAGGATTTTGGGCACATTCATCTGCACCCAGCTCCTTGATATGAATCTTATTTCTGCATGGGCCTGTATGATTGCCCACAACCTTTTCATTTTCGTGATGTTCCTGCGGTGTTACATCAAAGGAAAATGGAACCCGCTTTTATCCGAAAAAACAGCGTAATCAAAGCAAAAGCAGCCGTAAACATTGCGGCTGCTTTTTGTGTTCTGCAAATCCTTTTCACCGGCAAAGCTCCTGCCGGTTATTTTTTTCTTTTATAATTTACCGCAAATGTAACCGCGGCGCAGATAATAATATAGACGGGCCAGAAATATTTTCCGTTTCCGTATTCCTCAAGAGAAGTATCAATAATAAGAAACGGGTTTCGGAACGCTATTCCCAAAATGCCGTTTATCATGCAGGCAAGAGGGATATAAGCGAGTATCCATATATTGGCCGAAACAAAAACTTTCAGCGCTTTTCCTATGCTTTCTTTTTTGGAAAAAATGGTACCGATGCCGAAAACCGCACAGCCTGCCGCCATAATGGAAGCACCGTAAGCGGCAGCAAAAGAATCCCAAACAACGTACCAGCGGATTATTGCTATAACAAGCCCGATGAAATTTATCGCCGTCGCCGCAATGGCAAAAACCATGGCATTCACTTTTTTTGAAGCCGGAGATTCCGAAACGGGTTCTATCCCTTTAAGCAGATAATCAGTTGTCACACCGAAATAATCGCTCATAACAATGATTTTGTCGATATCCGGCGTCGCCTGTTCGCTTTCCCATTTTGAAACAGCCTGGCGCGATACGCCGACCCTATCCGCCAGTTCTTCCTGCGAAACGCCCTTTATTTTTCTGAGGCTTTGGATTCTGTCTGAAATATTCATATTGCTTTCTCCTTTCTGCTTTGTGACATTATGATATCAAAAAGCCCGGTTGCAAAACCACCATTTCGGCCTTGAACCTTGTCAACCTGCGGTTGCATCCGCGATTTGATAAATCGCCGCCAAGGTGCCTTCCTTCGTAAAAGGCGGTTTTGCCGGACGGAGAAAACCGATTGTAACAATCGTTTGTGATTATTCCGTTTCGATAATTGCTTTGCGGTGACCCTTTCAATATTTCTTTGCGGCGAAATAGCTGTAAACCGTATCCGCAATCATGCAAAGAATAATTATTCCGAGGAAAACGCACATGGCGGTATAGCCGTCCAGAAAAATCCCGCAGATAACCGTGATTATCCCGCAGATTATCAATGAAACGCCGCCGAAAATCTGGCATTTCTTCCAGACGGTATCATTTTTATCGCTCCAGGGAGTCCTCAGCCCAATTACGGAATTCGTCCTCAGCTTCGGCATGAAATTGCCTATGACAACAAGGCTTATTCCAAGCATGATACAGAGAAGCTGGTTGATATCCGTTTCAAAATCACCGAGATTTGAGGCCTTTTTGAAATCCATAAACAGGAAGTAGCAGTGTTCAACGGTAAAAAACAGCGAAAGCCCCATTCCGGTATAGAAAACGATTTTTTCGTTGTTTTTGCCGTCCTTTTCGTCCTTGCCGGCGATTTTTGCCATCAGGAGCATAAAAAGCCCTATGCCGACGATACATAGCGGAAAGATAAGGGTTTCGTATTTGCTGCCCCAACGGTCAACTTCCCCCGCAAAGTTATAATGCGCCGGAATTTCCTCCGGAAGAAAAGGAAACGCTGTCACCGTTATGATCAGCGGCAGAAACATCAGCAGAAAATAGACGGTTTTTTTAGTTTTCATCGTTTTTCTCTCCTTTCAGGGTAGTTAGCCAGACTATTGCTTCATCAAGCACCGTCAGATTTAATTCGTAATATATGAAGTTTTTCTCTTTCGTTTCATAAATAAGCCCGGCTTTTTTCAGCTTTGCAAGGTGGTATGAAAGCGCCTGGGGCGAAAGTCCGACCGCTTTTGCAAGGTCACCGGAATTGATTTTTCCTTCCTGCAGTTTTTTTAGGACGGCTCTGCGGTTTTCATCCGCAAGCGCCCCGAGAAGTTCGTTTATCGCCAAGTTGCCGCCCCCTCTGCAAAGCTATTTCAAATATTCTTTAATTAGATTAAATCATATTATGCAAAAGTTGTCAATATGACCGAAGAAAATCTTTTGGTTCGGGCAAAAAAATATTGCGCCGGGGCTTTTATACGAGTATAATATTTTTATTGCATTGTTTTGTTTATTACTTATATATAGGAGGAATTTTCATGCTTAGCAATACCCGTCCCGAAAACATGGAACGAATCACTACCCCTGAGCTTGCCGAGGCTTTTATCGAAGAACAGCTTGCTGCGCTTCGTGCCCAGATCGGCGAAAAAAAAGTTCTTCTCGCACTTTCCGGCGGAGTTGACTCTTCCGTCGTCGCAGCACTTCTTATCAAAGCCATCGGCAAACAGCTTGTATGTGTTCATGTCAACCACGGACTTCTCCGCAAAGGTGAACCGGAACAGGTCGTGGAGGTTTTCCGCAACCAGATGGACGCGAACCTTGTTTACGTTGATGCGGTTGACCGTTTTCTCGATAAGCTTGCCGGAGTTTCCGAACCGGAGAAAAAGCGCAAGATTATCGGCGCGGAATTCATCCGTGTTTTTGAGGAAGAGGCGCGCAAGCTTGACGGCATCGAATTCCTCGCACAGGGAACGATTTATCCCGATATTCTTGAATCCGACGGCGTAAAGGCCCACCATAACGTCGGAGGTCTTCCCGAAGACCTTCAGTTCGAGCTTGTCGAACCCGTCCGCCTTCTCTATAAAGACGAAGTCCGCGTAGTGGGCAAGGCTCTCGGTCTTCCGGACGGCATGGTTTACCGCCAGCCGTTCCCGGGCCCCGGTCTCGGTGTCCGCTGCCTTGGCGCGATCACCAGGGAGCGCCTTGAATGTGTTCGTGAATCCGACGCCATTCTCCGCGAAGAATTTGCGAAGAACGGTCTTGAGGGAAAAGTCTGGCAGTATTTCACCGCCATTCCGGACGTTCACTCCGTCGGGGTAAAAGACGGCAGGCGCGCCGAGGGATACCCCGTTATTATCCGCGCGGTCAACACCGTTGACGCCATGTCCGCCACCGTAGAGCGTGTACCTTATGAGCTTCTCGAGCATATCACCGACCGCATCACCGCGGAAGTTCCCGGAGTCAACAGGGTTCTTTATGACCTCACGCCGAAACCCTGCGGGACGATAGAGTGGGAATAA
>CAZOOL010000128.1:0-4565 GCA_964581405.1 uncultured Oscillospiraceae bacterium
CGCAATCCACGGTCGGTGGACTGCGCTTTTTATCACGTTTTCGATTATCTTTCGACGATGTATTTGTGGATTCTTTCGGGAAGATCCTCTTTTTCGCAGGAAGCGGTGAAGGTCATGGTGATGTTGGAATCATCGCAAAGTCTTTTGAGCTTGTCAGTCATTTTTGCGAATGCATCGTAGTCACGACCGCCGATTTTGAAGGTTGCGTCAACAAAGATATGGCTGATATCATAGTTTCCTGCGATAAGACCGGAAATGAAGCCATAGAAAGAATTGAAGTCGGAAATATCGTATTCATCGATATCGATAAGACGTACGTCATGGCTTACGTCAAAACGAAGGGTTGCGCCTCTTTCAATGGCTACAACGCAGCCATTGCTGGTTTTTACTGCTTCGTCGATGTTGTCGATGAGGTATTTGGTTTTGCCGGAGCCTTTAAGGCCAAGGATAAGTTTGATCATGGTAATGTCTCCCTCTGTTCAAAATGTATTATCATTGCGCGAACGCAGTTTGACCAAAAATCAGTCAAGTTTGGCTTCGATAGCCGCTTTCATGTCCTCGTATCCCGGTTTGCCGAGAAGTGCGAACATATTCTTTTTATAGCTTTCAACGCCGGGCTGATTAAAGGGGTTCACCCCAAGCATATAGCCCGAAACCGCAACTGCTATTTCAAAGAAATAGATGAGCTTTCCGATTTCCTTCGGACTTCTTTCTTCGCAGGTTATAACGATATTGGGTGCTCCGCCTTCGGTATGGGCAACCAAAGTTCCGAGCCTTGCCTTTTCGTTGATATCCTGCATGTCCATTCCGGCGAGGAAGTTAAGCCCGTCGGAATTTTCTTCGTCAACGGCAACGGCAAGCTTTTTCTGCGCCTTTTCAAAACGGACGACCGTTTCAAAAAGATTTCTGCTGCCGTCCTGAACGAACTGACCGAGAGAATGAAGATCCATGGAAAAAATCGCGGAACAGGGGAATATCCCTTTTCCGTCTTTGCCTTCGCTTTCGCCGAAAAGCTGTTTCCACCATTCCGCCATCTGTGCAAAGGCGGGTTCATAGCTTACGAGAAGCTCCAGCGCCTTGCCCTTTTCAAGAAGGATATTTCTTGCGGCGGCATACTGCATAGCTTCGTTTTCGGCAAAATCGGTTTTTTCGTATTCCTTCTTTGCTTCCGCTGCGCCGGCCATAAGTTCATTTATATCAATGCCCGCGGCGGCTATGGGCAAAAGCCCGACGGGAGTAAGAACGGAAAATCTTCCGCCGATGTCATCGGGAACAACAAAGGTTTCCCAACCTTCTTTATCCGCAAGAGCCTTGAGGGTGCCTCTGGCTCTGTCGGTCGTGCAGTAAATTCGCTCTTTTGCTTCTTCTTTTCCGTATTTCTTTTCAAGAAGCTCGCGGAAGAAGCGGAAAGCTATCGCCGGTTCCGTTGTAGTGCCGGATTTGGATATCACGTTTACCGAAAAGTCTTTTTCCTCACAGATTTCCGCGATTTCGGTCATATAATCGGGGCTGAGGTTACAGCCTGCAAAATATACTTCCGGTCCGTTTCTGCGGAGTCTGTTGCGAAGAGGAGAGGTCGCAAGTTCGATAACCGCCCTTGCGCCGAGATAAGAACCGCCGATGCCGATTACGATGAGGACGTCGCTCTGGTTCTTTATCTTTTCTGCCGCGGCGATTATGCGCGAAAATTCTTCGCGGTCATATTCTTCCGGAAGCTCAACAAAACCGGTGAAGTCATTCCCCTCTCCGGTTTTTGTCATCAGGGTATGATGGGCTTCTTCGGCTTTTTTTGCTTTCGCGGCAAATTCTTCTTCGGAGATAAAGTCTTTCAGGTACCGAAAGTCAAGCTTCGGCATAAAAGCACCTCCTGAATAATTATATTATCCTGTCTATATAATAACCGAAAACGCTGATTTTTGCAAGTACAATGACTCAAAAAAATCAGCGCTCCGGGCAATTTTTTAATCTGTCGATACCGCTTCGAGAAAAAGAATTTTAAGAGCGGCAAAAAAGCTCATTTTTTCCGCCCCTTCACCCGCGAGAATATCGTATTCCCCTATTTCTCCTCCGTTGAGGCTCACCGTGACCTTCCCTATCACCTGCCCTTTTTGAACGGGAGCTTCAAGGCTTTCCGGCAAGGTAACTGTCTGTTCTATCTGTGTTTCCTGTCCTTTCGGAAGAAGAAATGTTTCCGGCGTATCAAAAACCGGAGTTACGGAATCCACCGTTCCGTGGTTGACCGGGATATCGTGCAGTTCCCCGACCGGAAGCTCCGGTTCCGCCAGGGCGAAATTCGCAAAGCCGTAATCGAGGAGTTTCCTTCCTGCGGCAAAACGCTCGTCGGTGTTCGGTGAACCGAGCGTTACGGATATGAGCTCCATTCCGTCCCTTTCCGCCGAAGCCGCAAGGCAGCAGCCCGCTCCGTCCGTGGAACCGGTTTTTAGCCCGGTGCACCCTTTATAGAACCTCACAAGGCGGTTGGTATTGGTAAGCTCCGTTTCTCCGTTACGAAGGCTATCCATCCAGACCGTCGAATATTCCTTTATCTTTTCGTGCGAAAGAAGCTCCGCGGACATTATGGCTATATCCCTTGCTGTGGAAACGTGCCCCTCCGCATCAAGACCTGTGCAGTTTTTGAAAACGGTGTTTTTCATACCGAGCTCCGCCGCCCTTTGGTTCATAAGCTCCACAAAAGCCTCCTCCGTTCCGGAAACCGCTTCCGCAAGGGCAACACAGGCATCATTTGCGGAAGCTATCGCCGCCGCCTTCAGCAGCTCATTGACTGTGAAAATTTCGCCCGGTTCAAGCCATATCTGGCTCCCGCCCATGGAACAGGCGTATTCGCTTGCCGTAACTTCCGTTTCCATGCCGAGCTTTCCGCTTTCTATCGCCTCCATAACGAGAAGCAAGGTCATTATCTTCGTGATGGAAGCCGGCGGCATCGGCGTATCCGCTTCGTATTCAAAAAGCACCCTTCCGGTGGAGCGTTCCACAAGTATCGCCGATTTCGCCGAAATAGTTATGCCGCTGTTTGCGGCAAAAGCCGCCGTTCCCGCAAAAAAAACCAACAAAATCGCAAGCATTGCCGAAAGAATTTTTTTCATATATCTGCACCTCTTTGCATCAGTAAATATCCTCGTATTCCAAAAGCACCGTTCCGGGATAATAATGGGCAAGTATCTCCCGAAAATCCGCGCCGTTTTTCGCCATATAATTTGCCCCCACCTGCGAAAGCCCGACGCCGTGACCGTATCCCCATACGGTAAAAACAAAGTCCCCGGCGATATAGCTCACTTCAAACGCCGCCGAACGCAGCCCGAAAAGGCTCCGGAGCCTTTCCCCCGAAAAAGTTGCCGCGCCTATCTGTATGTAATCGACGTAGCCCGCATCCGTCATTATCGCGCCGACGAACCATTCCTCCGGCATCTCGCCCGAAAGTCCGGCTCCGCTTTTATTGAGTATCTCAAGAGCCGAATCCCTGCTTACCGTCACCGCCGTTTCATAGTCCCCGGAAAGCGTATCTCCGGGGCTTTCGACGGAAACGAGGTACGGAACGGCGCCTCCCCATGCGTTTTCCGAACTTTCGGTCCTTCCGGCGGAAACAGCGTGATAAACCGCAAGAGCCGGTTTGTTTTCATAGGTCAGCACGTATTTCATAGCTTCCTTCGCCGCGGATTCTATCACAGCCCATTTTTCCTCAAAAGCTTCACCATAAACTTCCTTTGCCTTTTCCTCCGTCATATACCCCAGCTTTTTCTCCGGAGCGGCGGAAAAATCATAATCCGCCGCTGCATGGGCTTCTTTTTGGTAAAGTCCGCAGCTGAATGCGGCTATTCCCTGGGCAACGAGGGCGTCGTATTCAAAATCAGCTCCCATTTCGGAAGCGACAGCCCCTTTTACATAGTCGGAAAAACCGACCTCCAGAACAGTTTCGTTTTCAAGGTCATATATACGGAACGTCCCTTCTTTCGCGCCTTCCTCCGGCGGATTTTCCTCTGCGGAATCGCTTTCCTCCGAAGCTTCCGCAAATGGCTCATCATTTTCCAACGGATAGGCATTCGCCTTCGGCATGGCGGACATAGGTATAAAAAACATGATCGTAAGGGTCGCTGCGATAACTGCCGCGCGGAATTTTGACATATCTTTTTCACTTTCCTTTCGCTTTCGGTCTTTCCTTCCGACCGTGACGCTTTTTTTATAAAATCTATGCCTTTCCCGATAAAAAAATGCCTTTTCGTAACAGAAAAAGCATTTTACGCATAGTATGGCATACAAAACAGCGGAAAAGTGGTGCAGAAAAAATGAAAAAGCGGCAATGTCAATCCCCGAGCCTGATTTTATTTTTTGCGGCGGGTTTTTTCGTCGGGCTTTTCGTGAAATTTTTGCCGTATATCATCGTTTTCTTTATCATTTTTCTTATTTGCGGTTTATTTTGCAAAACATTCTGACGGAGGTGTTTTTATGAAAATAGTCGTTATGAACAGCCCAAAATTCCTTGCGCCGCTTCTTCGGATGATTTTCAGAATCGGAAGAAACGATTAAAAGAGAAAATCATTTTCCTTTTC
>CAZOOL010000129.1:0-4542 GCA_964581405.1 uncultured Oscillospiraceae bacterium
ACCGTAAAACACAGCCATGAAGAAGTGGTGCGCATTGCAAACGAAAGCAGCCGTAGCCTTTGCGCGTGGATGAAGGAGCTTCTCGAAAACTTGTAATCAGGAAAATCATCCGATAAAAAAACTCCTGTGCAAATTTGCACAGGAGTTTTTTGCTATTTCTGACGGCGAAGGAAATAATAGTCGTTTCCATCCATATATTCGGTTTTTACAAAACCGTGGGAAAGATAGAATCTTTCGGCGGCATAGTTATCCCTGTGACAGCCAAGGGCTATGGGGCGTATTCCGAATTCATCAAAGCATTTGCCTATAACCGTTTCGAGAACGAACCCGCCGATGCCTTTGCCGCGAAAGTTTTGGTCAATTATGAAACCCATAAGGCGGTAAAAAGGCTCCTTTTTCATTTCCGGTGGGTCGGTTTTCCATTCGATTGCTTCACCGAGAAGAAGAACGCCGATGTATCTGCCGTCATATTTTACGGTATATGTTCTTCCGATGCAGCGGTGCTCGTTTCCATAGCGGGTAAGCTCCATTATGGTATCAACACTGTCAACGAAATCCTCGCCAACGTCGCTGCGGTCAATATTCCGAACTTTTGCGTAATTATCTTCGGTAAGGGTACCGATTTCGATTTTTGATTTATCAAAGTCCATTTCAGTTCCTCGAGCATTTTTCTGCATCGATTGCGATTACGAGCATGAGCGCTTCAATGGCATCTCTGGGGTCATTGATATCGATGACATATGTATCGGTCCAGTTCCAGAGTTCTTTTGAAACGGAGGCAACGGTTTCTCCGCGGGGACCGATTATACTGTAATCCCATTCAAAAAAGTCGCCTTCAACGCGCCAGCCGTTGCAGTCGATATTGAAAGCGGGTTTGAAAAATGTGAATTCCTTGCTGATGCAGCCAAGATAATTTTCACCGAGATACATTTCAAATTTCGGAAGAAAGGTGAAAATCTGCTCTTTGACGGTGCCGATCTCGCTGCCGGCTGTATCGAAAATTTTCAGGCAGTGCCCCCAGGAAAGCTGACCTTCCACGGTGTAAACGGTGTTTCCGTCCTCATCAAATATATCAAAACTGTCGAACCAGGTGAAAAAGCGCTGTTTGAATAAAAGTTTCATAGAGTCACTCCTTTATATAAAACGGATTTGTTTGACACATTCTTGCAGTAATATTATAATATTCATATATAAATTATTCAAGGAGATATTTATGCCGAATATCATTGAGATAACCGATTTTAATGCGTCGGAGCTGGATATATATGCGCGCCTTACGGAAGTTCAGCTTCTGAACCGCGAATTTCCGGAAAAGGGAATGTTCATTGCCGAAAGCCCGAAGGTCATCGAGCGCGCCCTCGATGCGGGTTATGAGCCGGTTTCCATCCTTGTTGAGGATAAGCATATCGAAGGCGAAGCAAAGGAAATAATAGAAAGATGCGGCGATATCCCGGTTTTTACGGCGGCTTTTGACGTGCTTAAAGAACTGACCGGCTTTCCGCTTACAAGGGGACTTCTTTGTGCGATGCGCCGAAAACCGCTTTTGAGCACGGAGGAAATCTGCGCCGGTGCTCAAAGAATTGCCGTGCTCGAAGAGGTTATGAACCCCACCAATATCGGCGCAATAATCCGTTCCGCGGCGGCGCTCGACATTGATGCGGTGCTGCTTACAAACGGCTGCAGCAATCCCCTTTACCGAAGGGCGATACGCGTGAGCATGGGCACGGTTTTCCAGATTCCGTGGACCTTTGCAGGGGAAAACTGGCAGGAGGAACTGCAAAAGCTCGGCTTCAAAACGGCCGCAATGGCCCTTTGCGACGATACCCTCTGCATTGATGACGAGCGCCTTGCAAAGGAAGAAAAACTCGCCATAATCCTTGGAACAGAGGGCGACGGCCTTGCGCCGAAAACCATTGCGGAATGTGATTACACCGTGAAAATCCCCATGGCGCATGGGGTGGATTCCCTCAACGTTGCGGCGGCAAGCGCCGTTGCTTTCTGGGAACTGAGGAAGAGATAATATGCTGAATATAATTGATACATACGCGGATATTCCGCTGCTGTTTGAAAACGGAAAATTCCGCATTGAAAAATGGCGCAGTTATGCAGAAAAGATTTATCCCGGTCTTGCGGAAATTTTTGAAAGCGAAATCAATGAATATGAAAAAACCGGCGATTACGCTTTTGAAAAAGATTTTCTGCCGATAATAAACGCGGTTTGCGGCAGTTTTGAACTTGAAAAGCTGCACGAAGTTTTTGTTGAAGCGACGGAAAATCTCAACAGCAGAATCAAAGATAATTTCGGCAGGGAACTTGACGCCGATGTTGTTTTCTGGCTTGGGCTTGGAACTTCCGCCGGCTGTGCCGGAGAAATAAACGGAAGAAATGCCGTTCTGCTCGGTGCGGAAAAAATAATCGAACTGGATTGGTGTTCAAAAGAGCGTATGTGTGCCCTTATTTATCATGAACTCGGGCATATTTTCCACGGTCAGTACGGAAAAATCGAACAAACCGAAGGGGAAGACGAAAAAGCCTTTGCTTATCAGCTTTTTACAGAAGGAACGGCTATGTATTTTGAACAGGAGCTTTTCGGCGATGCGGAGTTTTATCACCAGGATAAAAACGGCTGGAAAGCTTGGTGCGATGGGCATTTTACGGAAATACTTTCGGATTTTGACGGCGAGCTTGAATCAATGACCCGGTTCAGCCAGCGTTACTTCGGAGATTTTTGTGATTACAAAGGCCGTGGCGACGTCGGTTATTACCTTGGAGCGAGGTTTATAAGGGAACTGCTTGGGGAATACTGCTTTGACGAAATTATTAATTTTAATATTGAAGAGGTTTTTGCGGAATATAAAAATTTCGCGGAAAAATATAAAGCATAAAAAGAAGCGTATGCCGTGCGGCATACGCTTTTTTTGCGAATTATTCCGTTTTCATGAATTCCCCGAGAATACGGCAGGCTTTTTCGTCATATTCCTTGCGGAACATATGCCCGCCGCCTTCGATTTCGCGGTAGGTGCAGTTTGGATAAAGCTCCTTTGCCCTGCGTGCATAGGAAATATCAACAATCTTATCCGCGGTTCCGTGGAGAAGAAGAACCCTTCCGGAAAAACCGCCGATTTCCGCAAATGGATCCATATTGATAACGGTGCGGGCGTAGTTTCCGCCAAGCTTCATCGGAAAACGCCCGAGCGTATCGGGTATGTTTTTGGGATCGAATCTGAAAAACATCATTTTGCCATCCCTTGCGTCATCGGGAATACAAAGGGCAGGATAGAGGAGCATAAGATTTTCTATGGCTTCGGGACGTTCCTTTGCGAACAGCGCGGAAACAAATCCTCCCTGGCTGCAGCCGAGAACGGAAATCCTTTCCGGTTCGACGTAGTCGAGGTTTTTTACGTAATCATAAACGGCGCAAAGGTCGGCTTTTTCCGTAAGAAGGGTCATATTTTCGGATTTTCCGCCGCTTTTGCACATAAGACCGCCGCCGCAAAAATCGAAAGTAAATGAAACGTACCCGATATTTGCAAAAAGCTCGGCATATTTTTTGCACATTTTCTGGTTTGCAAGAAAACCGTGACAAAGGATCACCGCGGGTTTCTTTTTTTCGCTCCTGCCGAAAACGAATCCATTTATGGTAAGGTCATCTCTTTTGCAGGAAAAATTTTCTTTTTTCATCGCTTAACCCGGCTTTCTGATACGATAAGGTTATGGTGTGGATCTGTTTTCTTTTTAATTAATTAATTTTATTCGGGAATAACGCAGCAAAGATGGGCGTAGTCCTCTCGATCCTTGTAACCGGAACCGTTGTTATCGCTTGCGTAATAGGTACAAAGATTGACATAGGGGAACATAGGGGTGCCGTAATTGTATTTTTTGAAAGCGGTATAAATACATACTCCGATGAGAACCCCATCCTCGACGATAAGAGCGGTGAGGTCCGGATAATTTTCCAGAGCATAGCCGAAACCGGTTTTGTTTTCTTTTGTGATTTCGCCGTAGGCGGTGCTGCTGTAACAGCGGCTTTCTACTATTCTGTAATATCCCATCTGTTCTTCGAGGGTTTTGCCTTTGAGCTGTTCGAGGAAGCCTTCGGGCCAATGCTGTTCCCTGCGGATAGCTTCGCTTCGTTCTTCGTAAGGAACGGAACGGACACGGTTCCATTCTTTATCGCTCAGAGGAATCTGGTCAACAATTTCGTCAAAAGAAAAAATTTTGTATTCTTTCATTTTATTCAGCACTCCGAATATTATTAGATTTTATTTTATTGTAGCACAAAATCGCAAAGGGAACAAGGATTGTTGGCGTTATTTCTGATAAATATCTGGAATTATTGTACAGACAGAATATACGGGCGAAAAAAAGAAATCCCAGACGTGCGGAAGGCCGATGCCTTGAGCCCCGGTCTAACGTCCGAAACGGCGCCGCGTGCGAATGGAATCTCTGATACTATTATATCCCCGGCATCGGATAAATTCAACCCTCCGAGCGTAGGAAATTCCGTTTTTGGGCAGGAAATCGTAAAAGAAAAAAGCCAAA
>CAZOOL010000130.1:0-4434 GCA_964581405.1 uncultured Oscillospiraceae bacterium
GATTTTATGCAATGCTGAGGTTCTTACTATTGAAAATACAGTTAATTATATGTTATAATAATTTAATTGTGAAAGGAGGAATAGCCTTGCCTGCGATTCCCGAAAGTGTACTCAGCCTTGTTCAAAAGCCCGCAAGATACTGCGGCGGAGAACTTAACAGCATTGTTAAAAACAAAAAAGATGTTTCCGTAAGGTTCGCTTTCTGTTTTCCCGATCTTTACGAGGTTGGAATGAGCCACCTTGGAATGAAAATACTTTACAGCCTTCTCAATAATGACCCGGAAGTATGGTGCGAAAGAGTTTTCGCTCCGGATATCGACATGGAAAAAATCCTTCGCGAACGCAATCTTCCGCTTTTCGCCCTTGAAAGCCGCGATTCCGTCGGGGATTTTGATATGATAGGCTTCACCCTGCAGTATGAGCTTTCATATACCGGAATCCTCAATATGCTCGATCTTGCGGGGATTCCTGTTAGTGCAAAGGACAGAACCGAACTCAAAAACCTTGTTGTTGCGGGCGGACCCTGTTCCTGCAATCCGGAACCCATCGCCGATTTCATTGACCTCTTTATGCCGGGCGAGGGCGAGGAAGTTCTTCCGGAAGTGGTGAATCTCTATAAAATTGCAAAAAAAGAAGGTTGGAGCAAAAAACAGTATCTTTGCGAAGCAGCGAAGATAAAGGGAGTTTACGTTCCTTCTCTCATTGACGTCGTTTATAATGATGACGGCACTGTTAAGGAGTTTGTTCCGAAAGAAACTGCCGTTATTCCAATCCAAAAACGCATCATAAAAGACCTTGACGGAGTTTTTTATCCGGATAAATTTGTCGTTCCGTTCATTGATATTGTTCATGACAGAAGCCAGCTTGAGCTTATGCGCGGCTGTATCCGCGGCTGCCGCTTCTGCCAGGCAGGTTTTATCTATCGCCCGGTAAGGGACAAGCATTTTGAAACTCTTTCCAAAAACGCCCATGACCTTTGCGACAGCACGGGTTATGAGGAGCTTTCACTTACTTCGCTGAGCACCAGCGATTACAGCGAGCTCGAGCCCCTTCTTGACGACCTTCTTGAATGGACTCCGAAGGAGCACGTCAACCTCGCGGTACCTTCGCTTCGTGTGGATAACTTCAGCGAAAACCTTCTTCAGAAGATAACCAAAGTCCGCAAAACCGGCCTTACCTTTGCTCCGGAAGCCGGAACCCAGCGTATGCGCGACGTTATCAATAAGAACGTAACGGAAGAAGAGATCATGAATACAGCAAAGACCGCTTTTGAAGGCGGATACACCGCAGTAAAGCTCTATTTTATGATCGGGCTTCCCACGGAAACCGACGACGACGTAAGAGGCATTGTCGAAACGGCGCAAAGAGTAGTTGACCTTTACTATCATATGCCCAATAAGCCAAAGGGCAAGGCTGTTCAGGTAACCTGCAGCGTTGCGAGCTTTGTTCCGAAGCCGTTTACTCCGTTCCAGTTTGAACCCCAGGACAGCAGGGAAGAGCTCCACAGGAAGCAGGAAGTTATGCGTTCCGCTCTCCACAGCAGGAAGATAAACCTTGACTGGCATGATGCGGAAACCTCTTATCTTGAGGCTGTTCTTGCCCGCGGTGACAGGAAAATCGGCAAGGTTATCGAAACGGCTTGGCGTAAAGGCTGTAACCTTGACAGCTGGGATGAGCACTTCAAATTCGATGCATGGATGGAAGCTTTTGCCGAATGCGGCGTTGAACCGGAGTTTTATGCAAACCGCACCAGAAGCTATGATGAGCTGATGCCGTGGGATATTTTCGATTACGGCGTTTCCAAAAAGTTTATCATAAACGAAAACAAAAAGGCGCATGAAAACGTAACAACGCCGAACTGCCGCCAGAAATGTTCCGGCTGCGGCGCAAACTGCCTGAAGGGAGGCGTTTGCTTTGAATGATAATACGAATTTTATCGACGTAAGGCTTTTTTATACAAAAACCGGCAGCGCGAAATATATTTCCCATCTTGACGTTATGCGTGCCTTCCAGCGCGCCCTCAAACGCTCCAAGATTGATTTCTGGTACACCGAGGGATTCCATCCCCACCTTTATCTCACGTTTGCTCTGCCGCTTTCTCTTGGCTATGAAAGCGTTGCGGAAAGCGTTGATTTCCGCCTTGTGGCGCCCATGCCCTATGAAGAAATAGTGCACAGGCTGAACGCTGTTCTTCCGGTCGGGTTCAAAGCGATTGCCGCCGGAAAACCGAAAATGGACGCGAAAAAAATCCGTTATGCGGATTATGATATATCCTTTGCCGCGGAGGGAAAGGATTCCGAACAGATGCTTGCGGATTGGTACAGATGCTTTGACAGAGAGGAAGTTCCGGTCGTCAAAAAGACCAAAAGCGGCGAAAAGGAGATAAACATAAAACCCCATATAAAGCTTTCAAAGCTTGAAATCAAAGAGGGGAGATATTGCTTCAGGGCGCGCCTCGTTTCCGGCGTTGAGCTGAATATAAACCCCGATCTGCTGTTTGTTGCTTTTGAAAATTTTGCCGGATTCCGTCCGGAGGATATTTCCGTCAGAAGAACCGCGGTTTATAACGAAAAAATGGAAAAATTCCGCTGATTTTGTGAAAATAATACTTGCAATTATATATTTCTTGTGTTATTATAATAAGGCTGTTTAGTATGTCTGAACGGCGCTGTCGCATTCCCGGCGACATGAACGGCAAAAAATATGCCGGGCGGACAGTCCTCTGTCAATGGTATCCATTGAGTATGAATGTCTGAAAAATAATAAGGAGGATATTTGAAAATGGATGCACTTAAACTTATTTCCCAGGACTGCCTGAGAGCTGACAAACCCGAAGTTGCAATCGGTGATACCGTTAAGGTATATTGCAAAATCAAAGAGGGAGACCACTACAGAACCCAGATTTTCGAGGGTGCAGTTATTGCTAAACAGCATGGCGGCATTTCCGAATCTTTCACCGTTCGTCGTGTTGCACACGGCTGCGGCATTGAAAGAGTTTTCCCGATCCACAGCCCGATGATCGAGAAAGTCGAGCTCGTACGTCATGGTCGTGTCAGAAGAGCTAAACTCTATTATCTCCGTGACAGAGTTGGTAAAGCTGCAAAGGTCAAACAAGTCCGCTAATTTGTTATTTGCAAAAAAACTCCCTTGCCAATTTGGCAGGGGAGTCTTTTTTTTCTGTTAAAAATGTTGTATAATATATAATAGAATAATACGAACTATTGAAAGGAGGCGATTTTGCCTTATGGAACAGGTTGATATCCAGTGGTTTCCCGGCCATATGGCGAAAACCCGCCGCTTGATGAAAGCGAATCTTCCTCTTGTTGACGTTGTTGTTGAAATAACCGATGCAAGAGTTCCTTTTTCGAGTCGAAATCCCGAGATGAAAAGCCTCGTGGGTGGAAAACCGAGGGTAGTCGTGCTCAACAAATGCGATATGGCTGATGAAGCCATAACTCAGGAATGGATCGAATATTATAAATCGAAGGGAATACGCGCTCTTGCGACCGATTGCCGCACCGGAAGAGGGCTTAACAAACTTGCTCCGGTGGTGCGCGAAGTTCTTAAAGCGGAACTTGAAAAGCGCGCGAGAAAGGGCATGGAAGGCAAGCCTATCAGAATGATGATAGTCGGTATTCCGAACGTCGGAAAGTCTTCTTTCATCAACCGTATTGCCGGAGGCAAGCGTGCGAAAGTTGAGGACAGACCCGGTGTCACCCGAGGAAAACAGTGGGTAACGCTTGATAAAGGCATTGATATGCTCGATATGCCCGGTGTTCTCTGGCCTAAATTTGAAGATAAAACTGTCGGCGAGCATCTTGCATTCACCGGCGCGGTAAAGGACGATATACTTGATATCGAAACCCTTGCGATGCGCCTTGCGGATACCCTTAACCACGAAAACCATAAGCTCCTTTGCGAAAGATATAAGCTCACAGATGAGGAAACTGCGGATATCGAGCCGTATGACCTTCTCGAGCTTATCGGCGCGAAGCGCGGAATGAAGATTTCTGGAGGAGAGGTCAATACCGAGCGCGCCGCGGCGATGCTTCTCGATGAGTTCCGGGGAGGAAAAATCGGCAGAATAACTTTGGAGAGACCCAATGAGCTTATATGAATTTGAGCACGCAAAGCGTGCGGAATTTGGCTGTAAATATATCTGCGGAGTTGATGAAGCCGGAAGGGGACCCCTTGCGGGTCCGGTTTTCGCCGCGGCTGTCATTTTACCGGAGGATCATGAAATCGAAGGACTGAACGACAGCAAAAAGCTTTCGGAAAAAAAGCGCGACCTGCTTTTTGACGAGATAATTGAGCACGCCCTTGCTTACTGCATACAGAGCGTTGACCATAAAACCATAGATGAGATAAATATTCTTGAGGCGACCATGCTCGGAATGAAAAATGCCGTAAACGGCTTGAGCATCAGACCGGATG
>CAZOOL010000131.1:0-4212 GCA_964581405.1 uncultured Oscillospiraceae bacterium
AGAGCAAAAGATGTTAGTTTCCGAGCAATTCTAACAGCTGAAAATCCGGCAGGTCAGCGACCTGCCGTTTTTTTGTTTGTTTTATCTGAAAAAGGCGTGTCCCGTGAAGAGAACCCCAAAAATCAAACACTTTTGGAGGTGCATATCACTGCGGCACGCCTTTTTATTATTGGAAAACAACTTCAAATTCTTCACAAAGGATAAGAGTTTCGTCATCGAACTCAATGCCGTACTCCTCCGCCTTTTTTGCGAAGTATTTTTTATGGGCTTTCTGCCAATGCTCAAGGCTCTGGTCGCCTTCGCCTTCCTTAAAAGCAAAATCCCCGTCTATCTCGCTGAATTTCTTTATTTCAACCTTGGTGTCCTTGATAATGAAAAGCGGAACCTCCTCGCTGTCGAGGATTATGGAATAATCCCCTTCCTCCGGAACTTTCATTTCGTCCAGCTCAAAGGTTTCATAAAGGCTCGAGGTGGCGGTTTTTATTCCCGCAAGGCAAAGCGAAGCAAGGCGGTCGCAGCCTCTTTCGCCGTCAAGGAACTGCCATACGTCGTAATAAAGCTCGTCTTTATTGAGATCCATATTGTGGTCACAGAATGCTTCCCAAAATTCTTCCGGAGTCAGTGCCTGGTTCATATTTTCACTTCCTTATGTATCAGTGTTTCGCGTTTTCTCCCTGCTCGGAAAGATACGTTGCCTCAAGGTCAGCCATATGGAGCAGAACCGCAAGGGGATATTTTTCGTATGCGTGGCTTATGCTGAAGCCGCCGGCTTTTGCTGTATCGTCAAATCCGCCCATATGCCAGCGGATAGCAATGGCCTCGTTTTCCCGAAGGCGCATAAAGCGTTCTATAACGAAAACGGATTTTTCTCCGTGCCCGAAAGGGAACTGGTCGTCAACGGTATAATAGGGCACCTTTTCCCATTGACCGCGCTCGTTTTTTGCGTTGCGGTAGCTTATGGTATAAAAATTCGCCTTGCAGATATCATGGAGAAGTCCGCATATGGCAATGGTTTCTCCGTCTGTGATTCCGTATTCCTCACAATGCTTTTTCAGGAGCTTATATACGTTCATGCTGTGGAACGCAAGTCCGCCCTCAAAAGCGCAATGATATTTCGTGGAAGCCGGCGCAGTGAAAAAGTCGCTCTGGCAAAGCCAGTCAAGCAGCTTTTCCGAACCCGGGCGCTTTACGTTTTCCTGAAAAATCTCGATAAATTCCTGTTTTATATCCATTTTTTCCTCCAATTATTCTCCGTAAACGGTGGGCAGTCTGCGCTTATGCTCGGAAACACGGTGATAGCGCTCGATTACCGCTCTGGATTCCGGATCGGTTTCCCCCGTTGTGATAAATTCGTCGATGGCTTTATAGGTAACGCCCATTTCCTGTTCATCGGTCTGTCCTTCAAAAAGACCCGCCGAAGGCGCTTTTTCAATTATATTGGCCGGCGCTTTGAGGTAACGCAAAAATTCAAAAATTTCCGTGGCAGTAAGGTCGGCAATGGGATTGAGGTCAAAAGCGCCGTCGCCCCATTTGGTGAAATAACCCATATATCTCTCGCTTCTGTTGCCGGTGCCGACAACAAGGGCGTTGCGGGTCTGACCGATGGCATAAAGAGTCGTCATACGAAGGCGCGGCGCGATATTGGAAAGCGCCGCCTTTGAAAGCTCCGTTCCGATGGAATCCGTAAGTTCGCTTCTCGTTCCGGTAAGGTCAACGGTTATCATTTTTATGCCGAAAGCTTCCGCAAGGGCAACCGCATCGTCCATATCCTCGCCGTAATTGCGCTTTGAATGACAGGGCATTGCCACCGCGAGCACGTTTTCCGAAGCCATGGAACAGAGTATTCCCACGAGGGCGCTGTCCTTTCCTCCGCTGTTGCCGAAAACGAGCCCTTCCGCATGGGCTTCGGCCATTTTTTCCTTTATGAAAGCAACGCGTTTTTCCGTTTCAACTTTATAATCGCGCATTTTCGCACCTCTGTATCAAAAATTCTTTCTAATATAATTTGCCGCGGCGGTTGCTGCCGCTGCGCCGTCAGAAGCTGCCGTTACAAGCTGGCGAAGGGTCTTCTTTCTGGTATCCCCGGCAACAAAAACGCCTTCTATTCCGGTGCGGCAATCCTCCTGAGCATCGAAATATCCGTTTTCGTCAAGCTTGAGCACGCCTTCATAGGCTTTATTATCCGGAACGACGCCTATCGCAACAAAAACAGCCGAAAGCGGGAGCTCTACGGTGCTCATATTCGCGCGGTTTTTAATAACGATGGAAGAAACGGCATTTTCGCCCTTTATTTCCTCAATGACGGAATTCGTGAGCACGGTGACGTTTTTCTTTTTGAGCACCGAATCCACGGCGGTTTTTGCGGCGGAGAAAATATCTCGGCGATGAATAAGATATACTTTATCACAAATTTCGGCAAGATATTCCGTTTCCTCAAAGGCGCTTTCGCCTCCGCCGACGACCGCAACGGTTTTTCCGCGGAAAAACGCTCCATCGCAGGTGGCGCAGTAGGATACTCCCCTGCCTTCAAAAGTATCTTCGCCCTTGCAGCCGATTTTTCTTCTCGCTGCGCCGTTGGCAATGATTACCGCCTTTGCTTCAAATTCTCCGGCGGCAGTCAAAACTTTTTTGGTTGCTCCGGAAAAATCAACGCCCTGCACTTCTGCAAATTCAATCTCCGCTCCGAGCTTCTGGGCCTGTTCAAAAAGCGCCATGGAATAATCATAGCCCGAAACGCCGTACATTCCGGGATAATTTTCGATGGAAGGAGAGTTGACTATCTGCCCGCCCGGGGCATATTTTTCAAAAATTTTGCAGGAAAGCCCCGCTCTCTGTCCGTATATTGCAGCGGTAAGTCCGGCCGTGCCGGCGCCGATGATGATAATATCGTTCATTTTATGTCTCCTTAAATCAAGATACGAAATTAGTATACCACAAATCGCAAAGAAATAATATATTTTATTTGAGCAAATGCCGTCTTTGTGGTAAAATAATTATATAATCTTGTTTTCCGGAGGAATTTTATGAGAATCGGTATCATTGATTTCGGAACGAACACCCTTCGCCTTGATATTTTTGAAACGGAGGAACGGGAATACCGCAGCATCTATGACTTTGCGATATATTCCAAAATTGTTGAAAACACCGTCGGCACTTCACTTTCACAGGAAGGCATCGAGCACATAATACAGGCCATCGAGGAGCACCAGCAGGCCTGCCGCCATTACCGCTGCGACAGAGTAGAATGTTTTTCAACCGCTTCCCTGCGCTATATTGACAACGCCGCGGACGTTCTCGAACAGGTGGAATTCCGCACCGGCATGAAAATACGGATGATTTCCGGCGACGAGGAAGCCGAATACGATTACCTCGCGCTGAAAAGCGTTTCCGATGAAAGATCCGGCATCGGCTGTGACCTCGGCGGAGGCTCCATACAGGTTTTCACCTATGACGAAAACGGCCCGGTAAAAAGCGCAAGCTTCCCCCTCGGAAGCAGCCGTACCGCAAAGCGCTTCGTCAAAGGAAAGATCCCCGCCGCCGAAGAAATTTCCGCCATAAAAAAATGCGTCGCGGATTCCCTTTCCGAAGCAGGCTTTACTGCCTGCGGCGGAACGCTCTTCGCCATGGGCGGCACCGCCAAAGCCATTCAAAAGCTCTGCAAGGTCACCCTCCGCAAAGGCGGCAAACTTCTCCTTTGCGATATCAACCTTATGCTGAAGCTCCTTTCAGAGCAGCCGGAGGAAGCCCTCGAGCTTATCGCCGATGTTGCGCCGAAGCGCACAAAGACCCTTGTCCCCGGAATGGCCGTCCTTGCGGGCGTTATGGAAAAAATGGGCTGTGACGGAATGGATATACACCCCGTCGGAGTCCGTGAAGGCTTTATGGAATCCATTCTGAACGATGATTCCGCCCAGGAACCGAGCCTTCTCGACTTGATTTTAGGAAGCATATAAAAAAACACCATTTGGGGAGCACTTCGTAAAGAAGTGCTCCTTTTTTATTTCAGACAGTACCAATAAAGCCGAGCGGAAAAGGTGAATTGAAATCCGTTGCCGACCCCGAGCGGCAAGGGTCGGGCTCGTCCTCTGCATTTACAGAATTACCGTTTTCCATAGTAGGGGCGGATATTATCCGCCCGCCATATTCAATTAACTGATAACCACAGCCGAGCCTCCGATTTACGGGGTAAGTATTAAATGAATCCCTCCACCA
>CAZOOL010000132.1:0-4195 GCA_964581405.1 uncultured Oscillospiraceae bacterium
TGTGTTATGATGCAGGGCGGGAGCTTGTCTCTGCAGTTTTTGTTTTTATTTTTCCCTGAATGCCCTTATCGAAAGCGCAAGCAAACCGATACCGAGAAGAGAAACGGCGTCTTCCCAGTAAATTTGGTCAATGGCTGCGAGCACGGTAACGCCTATACTGAGCGCAAGAGGAATTGCTTTGAGCACCAGATCGACAGTGAATTTGTTTTCACCGTTTTCTTTATTGCTGACGGTGCTTGACTGCAAAAGTTCATCAACCGAAACCCCGAGAATTTCCGCGAGCTTCGGAAAGGTATTTATGTCCGGACATGAGATATCCCGTTCCCATTTTGAAACGGCTTTGTCGGTGATATTGAGCTGTTCGGCAAGCTCAAGCTGGGTAAGATTTTTTGCCCTGCGAAGTTCCGCAATTTTTTGTCCGAGCGTCTGTTTCTGCATTGAAATGCGCCTCCTTTTCATTGATATAATTATACCGCTCCCGGCGGAATAACTCAACCGACGGGAGGTTTAGTTTACTGAACCGAAAGTTTAGGCGGAGTTCAGCGCAATAATGCCAATAAAAACGGGCGGTCACACAGGGCCGCCCCTCCAACATTCCAGATAATGCGCTGCAAAACCAAACAACAATTTATCTTATTAATTTATAAAATTTGCAGAATTCTTATGTGATTTGTGGTAAAATAAATTGACCGAAAGGAGAGATGACCTTTGCAGTATCTGATAACCTTCCTTGAAGGGATTATTTCGTTTATTTCGCCATGTATGCTGCCGATGCTGCCGATATATGTATCGTATTTTGCGGGCGGCGCGGATAAAAAAGAGCACGTACTGCGCCGGGCGCTTTGCTTCGTGCTCGGTTTCACGCTTGTTTTCAGCGCAATGGGGCTTTTTGCCGGAACTCTCGGAGCTTTCCTTGCGAAATACCGCATAGCGGTAAATATAGTGACGGGCGCGGCGGTCGTGATTTTCGGGCTCGGCTATCTTGAGGTGATAAATCTTCCTTTTTTCAAGGGAATGCAGAGCCTCGGAAAGCTTGACGGAGCTTTTTCTGCTTTTCTTTTCGGGGTGATTTATTCCGTAAGTCTTACGCCCTGCGTGGGGGCGTTCCTTGGTTCCGCGCTGATGCTCGCTTCAAATTCCGGAACGGCGATACAGGGGCTTTTGCTTTTGCTGGTGTATTCCATGGGTCTTGGGATTCCGTTCGTGGTTTCGGCGGTGCTTTTGGATCAGCTCGGGACGGCTTTTGATTTTATCAAAAAACATTACGGCATCATAAATAAAGTCTGCGGAATTTTTCTCATCGCGGTGGGAATTTCCATGATGTTCGGATTTATGAACGCCTTGCTTTCGATTTTTTCATAAGGAGGTATTTTTGTGAACTGGAAGAAAACGGTTATCGCTCTGCTTTGTGCTGTTTTGTTTTTCGCCGGGGCGTTTTTCGGTTACGGCTATCTTTCCGAAAACTATACTCCCGAAAACAACGTCGCCCTAAACGGAGCTTCCTCCCAAGGTTCAGGGGCGGAAAGCGAGAGCGCCTCTGATGCGGCGGAAAGCCCGGAAGAGAGCTCTTCCGAGGAGGAAAATGAAATTATAACGGCGCCGGATTTCGTCGTTTATGACGCCGAAGGCAACCCCGTGAGCCTTTCCGATTTCAGCGGAAAGCCCGTTATCATAAATTTCTGGGCAACCTGGTGCAAATACTGCGTTCAGGAGATGCCGGAATTCGAGAAAGCCTATGCCGAATACGGCGGCGAGGTCGTTTTCATGATGATAAACGTCACCGACGGCATGAGCGAAACCAAAGAAGATGCCATGGCTTTCATTGCGGAAAAAGGCTATACCTTCCCGGTTTATTACGATACCGATCTTTCCGCGACCTATGCTTACGGCGCTTATTCGCTTCCGGCAACGGGATTTATTACGCCGAGCGGAATTTTTGCCGGCGGAAAAACCGGAGCCATGAGCGAGGAAGTGCTTTTCTCGTATATCGAGCAGCTTATTGCGCTGGAATAAAAGAATTCCGGGGCGGCGGGAGATCGCAGCCCCGTTTTTTTGCATAAAAAAAGCGCCCGAACCGGCGCAAACGTATATAAATGAAATGACCCTTGAATTATCGCATCTTTCACCTACGATAAAGCAAGGGTCATCTCTGTTCAATTTTAGTATCTAACATCATTTTGACCTCTCTTTCTGCTGATTCGGACAAGTCGGACCGTTGTCTTTGGCTGATTATAAATTTCCGGGACGCTTCTTGCTTTGGCCTATAAAAGAAAACGTGTTAATCAAAAGTTGGGACTTTGTTATGCCGGAAAAATCTTTTACCAAAGGTGGTAACGGGTTTTCCTCTGAAAGCTGTAAAAATTAAGCTTTCTTTTTTTAGTTGTACATCGGGTATCATCCTTTCTGTGTCTTAAATATACCATAGATCCGGCGATTTTTCAATACGCAATATTGCACTAAGTTAAAGTGCTAAAGTTATGCAAAACACAGAAAATGGCCGTTTTGGGGCAAAGAATATTGACATTTTACGAAAACGGGAGTATATTAAAAATGTTGGGCAGCCAAAAAGGCTGTCCTTTTCTATTTCCAGCTTCAGCAAAAGGGCAGGGGAGCGGTTATGTTTTTTTTTTGACGGTTGTGCATCGGAGAGGGAAGGAAAGTTCGGCGGAAAGGAATACCGCGCGTAAAAATCCGAATAAAAAAGCGCCCTTTTCGGCGCAAACGAATACAAATGAAATGACCCTTGAATTACCGCATCTTTCACCTACGGTAAAGCAAGGGTCATCTCTGTTCGATTTTAGTATCTAACATCATTTTAACCTCTCTTTCTTTATATTCGGATATTCTTTCCGCTGCCTTCGTATGTCAATTCATTCCCTCTAACACTTCTTTTTTCTCTTTTAACCCTTAAGCGGGATGATCTTTATGCAGGGATTCTTTTGCTCTTTCCGAAGGTCAGCAATTTTTTTACCCGGAAATTATTCCTTCTTTCGGTTTTTCTTTTTTGATCCGGGTACCGAATGTTTATCTGTACATCGGGTATCATCCTTTCGGTGATTTAAATATAGCACAGAAAAACGCGCTTTTCAATCCGCAATACCGCACGAAATTCATATGCAGAAGTTATGCAAAATACAGAAAATTGTTAATTTTGCAATAAAGTTATTGACATTACTATTTTATTTTGGTAAATTATATATGTTGTCCGGTCAAAAAACCGGGCATTTTCCTTTTAAATCCGGGCATAAAAAAGCGCCCCTTTTGGGCGAAGCAAAATCTTTAAAAATGAAATGACCCTTGAACTGCCGCATCTTTCACCTGCTGACAGCCAAGGGTCATTTCTGTGAATTCTTAATATCTAACATCATTTTAACCTCTCTTTCTACAGATTCCGCAGCCTTCGTATCGCCATAAATAAGTTCGGATATACAATTTCTAACAGCTTGAAAAAAGAACTTTCTGCCGAAGGTCAGCGGTGATTTTAACCCGAAAGCATTTTGCTTTCATTACTTATCTGTACATCGGGTATCATCCTTTCTGTGACTTAAATATAACACATAAAGGCGGGATTTTCAATCCGCAATACCGCACGAAAAAAAGCCCCGCGAATTATGCAAAACACAGATTTCTGTAAAAATCAGCCGAAAGTTATTGACATTTTTATGCAAAGTCAATATAATTAAACTATTGGGTCGGCGAAAAGCGCCGGCTTTTTCTGTTTTAAATCCCCTTCGCCAGCCGAAGGAGGTAATTCATTTTTGCACGCTGGGCTTTTTGCTCATAGATGGCGGATTCGAGAAGATATTCGTCGGTTGCGAGATTGAAAACGGTTTCGGTGCGGCGGATTTCCGCTTCGAGGGCTTCGATATCTTCCCGAAGGCGTTCCCGCTCCGCTTTTCTTTTTTGAATAAGTTTTTTCTCTTTGCGTTTTGTGAACAGGTTCATATTTTTCGCCTCCGGTTCATAATTATGAAGAAGTATGGGGCAATATGAATAAAATTAATCAAAAAATTTGACAAAACCGAAGGATAACGCTATAATATTACAGTTGAAAAAAACAATACCGAGGTGTAGCGCAATTGGTAGCGCGCCTGCTTTGGGAGCAGGATGCTGCAGGTTCGAGTCCTGTCACTTCGACCAAAAAATAAAGGACTACTTCGGTAGTCCTTTATTTTTATCCAATCCGAAGGATTGG
>CAZOOL010000133.1:0-4191 GCA_964581405.1 uncultured Oscillospiraceae bacterium
CCCTCCGGGAAGGCTGAAACGGAACGGTCAAGACCGTTCCCTACGGTTTTGTTTTATTTTCGGGCGGATAATATCCGCACCTACGGTGAAAAACGATGTGATTGGGAGGCTCGGCTAAATTGGTTTGGCGGTTTTTGGGGTGAACACACAGGTGCGTCCACGCAATCGGGTTTTGCGGCTTGGTGAACTTAAAAATGATGGGTTTGTGAGGGAAGAAAAATGCAGATTTGGAAGGCTTTTCATATGTTTCCATATGCTCCGGAAACGGCGGAGAAATTCGCACAAAAACAAAAGAAAAATTGATTTTTCGATAGTGGAAGCTGACGGATTTCGGAAAAAACGCTGTTGTTTTTTCGCCGGAAACGGTAAAATCGTCCCTGCGGTGATTCGCTCTTTTCGGAGAGGGAGCGCTTCACACACAGTAAAAATGAAAAAAGCTAATCTGAATACGGAGGAAGTTTAACATGAAAAAAGCTCTTGCTCTTATGCTCGCGCTCATGATGACCGCGGCAATGGGTGTGACTTCTTTTGCTGACATCCCTGTTATAGACCTCACCGAAGAGATCGGCAGTGCTTCCGGCACATATATCAAGATCTCTGATTCCGACATCTGGACTGCGCCCCCTTCAAACACCGGCAGCACCGCGACCTATTATACCAACGGTATGAGCGGCGTTGTTTATTTTTCCATGATTTTCAAACCGAACACCTACAAAAACGTAAAGGTTGAATCCGACGGCATTGTTTCCGCGGAGGTTCTTGATTATGACCCCGCTGTTTATTCCGCGAACGATGAAGTTTGGGAATCCATCAGCGAAAACATCAACTTCAGCATCAATGACAGCAAAAGCGGTTCCGTCATCGGTTACGACAAAGTGACTGCCGTTACCAACAAAGGTACTTATGACGAGGAAACCGGCGTTTTCACCGTTACCGAAGAGGGGACTCCTTTTGTTTCCTACGCGATCGGCGGCACTGTTTCCGGCGAAACCACTCTTAACGACGAAAAAACCGAGCAGACAGTTGTAACCGTTGAGACCATCAATTTCAGTACCGACTACATCGAAGTCAGAGCTGCCGCAAAAGCACTTAATGAGGCAGGCAAAACCACCCGTTATGAGGCGGTTTGCAACCAGGACGTTTATATCGTTAAAGTGAAAATCGCGGATAACTTCGGCGTGAACTACGCAAGCGGCACCTTCCAGGCGAAAGCCACCGGCGCAACCGACGGAAAAGCTTATTCCGGTATCAAAAACGAAGTTATTGCCGACGTTGCGATTGCTTCCAAGGATACCGTTGAATATTACGCGGAGCGTTATGAAAACGGCGCAAAAGGCGAGATTTTCCCCATCAACGAAGCGACCAGCAAATCCGATTTCGGTTACTGGGATTTTTATGAGGACAGAATGTCTTCCGACAAAGCTTTCGTAATTTCCACCACCGCTTTCCGTGCCATTGCGGGCAAGGGCATCACCCTTGCGAACAGCTCTTCCAACCCCAGCATTATCGTTGAAATTGACGAGGTTTATGAAAACCAGACAGGCGTAAACTTCCTTAACGACAACGGCGCGAAATATAAAAAGGTTGACGGCGAGCAGGTTTTTGACAACTTCTATCTTGATTTTTACGGCACCCAGAAAATTTACAGCGATTTCACCATCACATGGAGACCCGGCTGTACCTATGGCGAGCTTCTCCAGAAATTCGGCCTCAATACTGACGAGAGCGAGAACGTGAAATTCCACCTTAACATTGACGGCAAGGACAGCACCATTATCATCGACTACGGCAAGGTAAACCTTTATGATCAGGTCGAGATCCAGATCAACCGCGAGGCAGGTTCCACCCTTGGCAAATACGTTCTTTCCGCAACCAGAATTACCACCGGCGGCAGCACCGGTTCCGGTTCTACCGGCAGCGGTTCCGGTTCCACGGGAGGTTCCGGCAGCACCGAGCTCAACCCCGATACCGGTGCTTCCGATATCATCGGTATTGCGGCGGCGGCAGCGGTAGTTTCCGTTTTCGCAGGGGCTGCAATGGTCCTTAAAAAGAAAAAATAAGACCGTCATAAAGACATAAGAATACACTCCTCTTTTCAAAAATCCCTTTCGGAACTCTCCGCCGAAGGGGATTTTTTTATGCGGAGCGCAGAATTGATTTTGCCGGAAACAGAAAGAATTCCCAAATTTCGCATAAATTCGCGGTTTTTATTGACAAAGGGACAAAGCGGTGATAAAATGAAAAACCACAGAATTATAATACCTTAAAATATATAAAATCGGGAGGCTTTCAAAATGGTTACTGGTCGGGAAGGAAAGCTTGATTCCATGGAGAAAAACTGGCTTTCAGCCGGGGCAAAATTTGTTGTTGTTTACGGAAGCCATAAATGCGGAAAAACCGCCGTTCTTTCGGAATTTTCCGAAGGGAAGAGAGGGGTTTTCTTTTCTGCCCAAAGGCTGAATTCGTTTATGAATCTGCGCCTTTTTGAAAAGGCGGTTTCTGAATTTTCGGGCGAGGAAGAGGAATTCCCCACGTGGAAGGTCGCTTTCAGAAGAATAGCCGATTTTGCAAAGGAGGAGAGATTCCTTCTTGCCATAGATGATTTTTCTGACCTCGTTTTTGAGGACAGGAACATTCTTAAAGATTTCCGCGGCGCATTTGAAAACGAATGGAGAAACAGCAACATTTTCGTTGCTGCGGGATGCGGAAGGGTTTTCTTTACCGAAAATGAGATCCTTGCGGAAAATTCCGCCGTTTCGCTCCGCAGGCCGGTTATTTACAAGCTTGAGGAGCTGGATTATTTTGATGCCGCGAAGCTTTTGCCGAAGGAAACTTCCGCCCGGGACAAGATGAGATATTACTGCTGCCTTGGCGGAGTTCCGGAATATCTTCGGCTTGTTGAGGGAGGAAAGAGCTTTGAGGAGAATATCAGGAGCATTTTTCTCGAAAAAGGCGCGCCGCTTTTCGACGAGCCGCCGATGATCTTCCTCGATGAACTTCGGGAACCGGAATTCTACAATTCCATTCTCTTCGCCCTTGCCAAGGGCAGCCAGCGCATCAATGAAATTGTTGCGGAAACGGGCGAAAGCTCCACAAAGGTCAACAAATATCTGCTGACCCTTCTCCAGATGCAGATAGTGAGCAGGGATATTCCCTTTGGAGAGGAGAACAAATCCAGCCGCAAGGGAGTTTATACCATAAGCTCCAAAGCGCTCGCCTTCTGGTTCCGCTTTGTTCTTCCGAACAGAAGTGAAATTGCCAGAGGAAAGGCGGCTTTTGACAACCTTTCCGCGGAAATCGACGAATATATTTCCGGAAAGCTTTATGAGCAGGTCTGTATGCAGTATATGTTCCGCAAGAACAAGCAGGGTATGCTCCCGTTCCTCAGCCCGATCATCGCAGGATACTGGAGCAGCCTTAAGGAATATTCCGACGCGAAGCTTGTTGCGGCAAACCAGCGCAACCGCCAGATCCTTTTTGCGGAATGCCGGGAAAGCTTTGGCGAGCCGGGCGAACAGCTTCTTGGACGCCTTCGCAAAAACGACAAGCTCTTTACGGAATACTGGGAGAGATTTGATATGCTCTTTTCCATTGAACCTTTTCCGCGCGAAATACGAAATCTTGAAAATATGAAAATGAAGCTTGTGGACATTGAGGGACTTTATCGATGACGTGGGAGAATCTTAACAGATATTACGAGAAAATAAATAATATTGCGGCTGACCTTTGGCGGGAGGTGCTCGGATACGTTCCGGGAGCAAGGCTTTCGTGGCATAACCTTCACAGCGTGAAAAGAAACGGGAAACTTGAAACTGAATTTATTCCTCTTCCGGAAGTTGAACTTGACTATCACGAAAAGCACGTTGATTTCGGTGTTTCTTTTATGGGGGAAATCTGGGCGGAGGTTACGCTTGAATCGGAATACGCGGTTGAATTTATTGATTTCAAGCATATTGCGGAAGAACGCGAAATCGAAGTTTACGGCGCAAAAAATTATACCGAGGATTTTTATCACGCAGGCATGGATATTGATGCCGTGGCAGGAAAAATAAAGGCTTCCGGGGAGGAAAAAACGGCGATTTATTTTCCTCCGACGGAAGACGGCAAAGATTTAATAAAATATGTTATTAAGTTGTTATAATGCAGCTATGCTGAACAGAGGCACTTCGCAGGGAAGTGCCTCTGTTTTTT
>CAZOOL010000134.1:0-4174 GCA_964581405.1 uncultured Oscillospiraceae bacterium
TTTTGCCCCTGCAGCCGGCGATTCATCGGCTCATCTTCCTCAGATACGCCGTCCCGGTGCTTTCTCTGAAGTTTTTCGTTCCGATGTCGTCCGGCTTCCATGTGGGCGAAATCCTTTCGCCCTTCTCCGCCGCGAGTGAGCGGTATTCCTTTTGGGTCGGCGCGATTTTCTCCATAAGCGTTTCCATTTCCTTTTCCCGTTCCCCCGGTCTGTAATATCCCGGAATGGGGCTTGCTCCGCTTTTCCGCCAATCCACTTTTTTCATGCCTTTTTTCGCCATAAAATCACCTCCGCTTTATTTTTCCCGCCGGCCGTGCTCATATACAAAAACCGTGCTCAAAGTTTGAGCACGGTTTTTTCATCTGTCATTTCCGTCGTTCGGTTCGATTTCGCTGAGGAAGGTTTCCTCCCCGGTTTTGTTGTATCCGGTGTTCGGTTCCGAAAAAAACCTTGCTCCGCCGCTCGGGATATTTTCAAGATAAACGTCCTTCGGCGGCGCCGCCTTTTCAACATACGGGCGAAGCGTCTCCCAATCGTTCACCTTTCTGCCGTTTTTCGGCATAAGAGGTTTGTGCTCCTTCGAGTTCTCCATAAAAAATCACCTCAGCCCTGTTTTTCCCCGAAAAGCACCGTTTATTCCTCATTCACGGGTATGAAGCGGCTCACCGGAAAACGAAATCGGTTTTTTCTTTTTCTTCTTTATCGGGATTTCCTCCGCCTTCTCAGGAAGATATTCTTCCCCGAAAGCCTCAACGATGCTTTTCGCAATTCCTTCCGCGATTTTTTCCTTGTTTTTTGTGTAATTTTCAAGGTCATCCGGGTTCGTAAGAAAGCATATTTCAATCAGATCCGCGGAAATTCCGCCCGCCCAGCAGCTTCGGATAAATCCGAAGTAATCCTTGTTTGAACTCACCGCATCAAACTTTTTCGTTTCAAGGTTCAGCTTTTTGTCAAAGGTTTCGTTTCGGTTGCTGAAATTATTGCTTCTGGCAAAGGGCTTTCTCTCCCGGAAAAACTGCGTAAGCACGCCGTAAAGTCTTGCTTCGATTCCAGCGGCCGTTTCACCGTAGGGAACAAAAATTTCCGTTCCGTTGGCGCTCTGGCTGTCAAAACCGTTAAAATGCACCGAAACGGCAAAGTCAGCCTTTCCGTCGATCATCATTTTCGCTCTTTCAGTCACCGTTCCCGGATTTTTATCCTCGCGCCTTGTCATTATAACGCCAAAGCCGTTCCGCAAAAGACATTTTTCCAAAAGCAGCGCGAGCTCAAGGGTATGATCCTTTTCAAAAAGTCCGTCCTGCGCCGTGGTGAAAGAATACGTTCCCGTGGAACTTCCGCCGTGACCGGCGTCAATGCCTATCACAGCCTTCATTGATTTGCGCCTTCTTCCTCCGGTTCATCTTTTTTCGGTGCTTCGTATGTAAGCGCGAGCCTGCTGTCACAAACTCCGGCGGTGGTCGGGTCAACGAGCACTCCCAGGGTCGTAAGCGCGGTTATAGCGGTGCTGACAATGTTAATAACCATGCTTTCTGTCAGCGCCGGAGTGATCCCGAAAGCCCCCAGCAGACAGTAAACGAAGCTAACCGCCGCCGGAATAATCGTCGCCCAGAAAACCGGATTTTTTACCCTTGCCTTCCAGTTGATGTTTTTTATAATATTCATATCCGTTCCTCCTCAAAGTCCGATCTGTCCCAGCATCCAGGCGACCACCGCTGTCGTTACGAGCACGATTACCTTTTCCGCGACGGAATCCCACCTTTTCGCCGGTTTTTCTTTTATCTGTTTAACGTCCTCCTTCATTTCCGCAAGGTCCTCGCGCATGTTTTTCTGTTCAACCACCATGCGGCTCACCGCTTTCGTAAGGTTTCGCAGTTCCTTCTGCTCCTCTTCAAGCTTATCTATGCGCTTTTTATTCGACCTCGCAAGGTCAAGCATCACCTGATGCTCCCGGGCCATTTCTTCATTGTCCATCACATTCCTCCTTCCATTGTATGCCCGCCGCAAGCTTTGTGTACTTCGTTTTCTCCTGTTCCCGCTTCTCTTTGTTTTGACGTTATTAAAGCAACGTTTCCGCCGCTATAATCAAGCGTTCCCGTCCTTCTTCTTAATATTTTTCCTCCACTTCTCCCATGAGAACGGGCGTCGCCTCCCTTAAAGCGCAGGAATAAAGCGCGTAATATTCGTGGCTGGCGGCAATATCATCGTTCTCCCTGAAAATCCATCTCGCCATGCCATAGGGAAAAGCTCCCCGAACAAGGCGCTCGTTATAAGGTATCTCGTCGCTCTCGCTTTCAACCTTCGGCAGCTCCGAAAGCTCCAAAAGTCCTTTTGCGTTTCTGTAAAGGTTCTCGTGTTCAAAAGTCTCCGCAAGCAAAACGTTGCACCAACCCACCATAAATTTCTGCATTTCCGGATTTTCCTCCGGTCTTTCGGGCAAAAATCCCGCCGCGTGCTCATAACATTCTCTGACTGTCATTTTTCTCCTCCTTCCGTGCTCAAATTCACCCAATAACAACCGGCTGTGCAATTTCCGTGCTCAAATCCTCTTTTTTGTCTTTTTTCTCTTCGAGCCTTCGGATTATCTCCTCTTTTCCCTGAACGTAATCGTCCGGAATATGCTCAAGATAGAGTACCGCATCGTCAATAATGCCGTTTTTGAAAAAAGAATCCATGGTCTGCACCTGCATAAGCTGGCTCCAGTAGCTTGCCGTGCCGATATTCACTTTGATATCAAATCCGTCATAGTCGATTTTGGAAAAATCGTATTCCCTTTTCTCTCTGATTTTTTCTCCGTTCTCAAGTTCCGTTTCACAGACTATCTCCCTGACTCCGTACATCTCGCGAATGATGTCGATGAATATTCTCACAAGGTCCTCCCAAAACTGATGGTTCCCAAGGCGCTGGAAAACGAGGGGGGCTGCGGTCTGTTCCGCCGCCGCAATGATCGCTGAAGTGTTTTCCGGTCTGACGTCGCCGAGGGCGGCATCGGTTACGCCAAGGCTCTCGCGGGTGTACTGAATGGTTCGGTCAACGAGCTCCAGTACCTGTGCGCTCATGTTCCCAGCGGGGGAATCGAACCAGACGGCCGTTTTCGGGTCGCCCGCAACGCCGATAGCCTGTCCGACCCCATTGGAAAGCCCGCCGCGTATTTTGGTGGCATCATAAAAGCGCTGCGGCCAAGCCATTTTGCTGCTGAAAACCATTGCCATTGCCCACATTTTGTTGATGTAGATCTGGTTCTGTATGTACGGAGTAATTGCCGCAGCGCCGTGATAGCTGTCCTTAACTCTGTCCCAGGACATCCACGCAACGTGGTAAAGCCTTGCGCCGGTTCTGACGGGTCTTCGGATAAAAACGTCCCGGCAGCTTTCGCTGAACCATATGCTTCCGTCCTCTTTCCAGAATCTCAGCAAAACAGTAACAAGCCTTTTCCCGATGTTTTTCTCCTCTCCGGCATAATCCGCAAGGTCGTCCGGCATGATCTGTTCAATATCATCTTCCGGAACGTTCCATTTCTCCGCGAGCTCCCTTGCCTCCTCGAGCATCATTCTTTTCACAAGGATGATATGCTTCTGCTTCTGGATATCCTTTTCAAAAGGGTTTCCGAAAATAACCTTTTCATTGTCAATGTTTTCAAGCTCAATTTCACCTTGTTTTCCTTTGTCCGGGTCGAACCATGCATAAACCGCGCCGTCGCCGCTGATGGCGGCGTCCTTGATGACGTCGCGGTTTTTGCTTTTCGCCTTTGTGTGTTCAATTACCCGCTCAAGCTGCTTCGCAATAATTTTGCATTCTGCCTCCGCAGCATCTCCTCCGCCAAAGGATTCCACCCCGATGCCGACGTCGTTGCTGATTATCTGGCTCCCGAGGTAAGTAACCGCCCGCCTGAATATGTTTATAACCGGTTTTTCAAGGCTCGGCGCGTTGACTCCTTCCCATTGCTCTCCGTTATAGAATTTCTCGTTCCTTTTAACTGTTTCGTGAAGGTTGATCTGTCTGTGATAATTTTCTCCTTCGATATATTCATCCCATATATCCTTCGGGGTTATTGTTTTCTTCTTCATATCCTTCCTCCGTCTGGCTTTCGCCGCTGTAATTCATAATGTTCACCCATTGCTCCGCAAAAGTGGGATTTCTGTCCCTTGTAACTCCGTAACCGTTCCTCAGCGTCATC
>CAZOOL010000135.1:0-4111 GCA_964581405.1 uncultured Oscillospiraceae bacterium
AGAGAGTGTAAACAATTATGACGAAACTTTTCATTTTGCTTTTTTGCTTGAAAATCATTGCACGAAGCGGTATTATATACCCATAAATATCCACTGCGGAAGGACGGACGGAATATTATGAATCCGGATTTTATTTTTGACAGCGCTGAAAAATCGGAAAAGAAATTTTCTCTCGCGAGCGGCTATGTTTCAACAACTGTTATTTTATTTAAAAATGAAAATATTTTCGCAAAAATCGAAGCCGAGGGCAAAATTGAATTATATAACGGGTCCGATGAGAAAATTGGCGAACTTTCTGCTATGAATTCCGCCGGCGGAAAAGAAAAATACGAGGATATTCTTTGCTCCGTAAATGATGGAAAGATCGTTTTCCGCTTTCCTGTTTACAGATGGATCGATAACTATCCCCATTGCGACGGCGAAAACGACCGTTGGGACTGCGTTATAACCGGATATTCCGACCTGCTTGTTTTTGAGATATAAGGGAGAAGCTATATGGATATGACCTGTAAAAGGTGCGGCGGCGAACTTGTCGAAATAAACGGCACCTATTATTGTTGGAGCTGCGATGCAAAATACGTTGTGATAAACGGCGATCTCCGCCTTTTGGAATGTGAAAACTGCGGCGGAGAACTTATTGAGTGCGGCAACCATTACGAATGTGAACTTTGCGGCAAAAGATACGAAAAAACCGTTCCGAAGCCGGAACCGGAAAAGGAATTTGCCGGCCGTGGAAAATTCCATTCCGATTATGAAAAAATATTTGGGGTCGAAAAAACGGAAGAAATCATAACCCTTGCGGAAAACCTTAAATCCAGCGGAACAGAGGCTTTGAATGGTGTTACCGAACTCGAAGACGAAGACAGCTGTCTGAATGCCATTTTTACAATTTGCGCAAGATTTTTTGCTGCAATTGGATATCTCAGACACAAAACTTACGATTTGAACACTCTCCATCATTATAAAATGAAGGAAGAAACTTTTGATGAGATGATGAAAAGTGTCGATTCCTTCAAAAACAGCATGGAGAAATTCAATACCATTGAAAAAACAAAAAACAAACTGGAACATATCTGTTATCTTTTCCTTGTGGAGGTCCTTAAAATTTGTGATGAGACTTTGACAAAACTGATTGCGGAAAAAGCAGCACAAGTTTTTACCGGAAGCCGGGAAAAAGAAGCTATGAAAGAATACTGTCCGAATATTTTGGCAGTGATCTCCTTCTGCGAAGAAAAAATGGGTACAATGCAGGAAGAACTTACGGAAGAATATTGGGAAGGCCATCCGGAAGATTATGATGAACTGGTTTACGAAAAAGAAACGCTCGAAAAAGAAAGAAAAAAACTCCAGATGGAAGAAAAAGCAGCTGTTGCCGCGGAAGAGAAAAAAATAGGGACAGTTAAAAGAGAAATTAAAAAGCTGGAGAAAAAATGGGATGAAACATGGGACCGCTCCACAAAGCTTAATTTCTTACAGACAAAAGAGAAAAAACGGCTCAAGGAAGAAATGCTTGAAATTGCTGCTCAAAAAAACAACCTTGAGGAAAAATTAAAACAGCTCGAAGAAGAGACAGAAAAAAACATCGACAGTATCCGGTCGGAGTATGCAAAAAAAGAAGTTGATATTCTGAACAGGATCTTTGATGTTGAAGACGAACTTGAAAGAAACCATTACCCCGGAGAAGAAACTTTTGTGGAATTGTTTAACAGCGAAATGAAAAAAGTGGGGATAGATTATTAAAACAAGGCGGAGCTTTTTAGAATTTTTAATTCAAAAGCTCCCCTTTTTTCTTTAATTTGCCCTTTTTGCCCAAAACGCAAAAAGGGCTTTTTATCATTTTTGCCCATTGAATGAAATAAAAAAAGATGAATTTGACTAAAATCCTTAAAAAACGCGAATTTTGCCCAAAAACACAAAATAAAATGGCTATTGATTTACATTTGTTTTTTATATATAATTATTATGGAGCAGTTTCAGGGAACAAAACCGTGAAAACTGCGAAAAACGCTGTGCAAAAGCAAAAAATTTACATATGAGAGGGGCAAAAATCAATGAACTGCTCAAAAGATGTCGAAAGGATGTGCTCCGTAACCAAAGGACCGCACCACGGACCGGCGCCCATTCCCGAAGAGGGCCGCTGGGTCAAAGCCTATGAGATAAAAGATATCTCCGGTCTTTCCCACGGTGTCGGAACCTGTGCACCCCAGCAGGGTGCCTGCAAGCTCACCCTTAACGTAAAAAACGGAATTATCGAAGAAGCCCTTGTTGAAACCATCGGCTGCACCGGTATGACCCATTCCGCCGCAATGGCAGGCGAGATCCTTCCCGGAAAAACCCTCCTCGAAGCTCTCAACACCGACCTTGTCTGCGACGCAATCAACGTAGCGATGCGCGAAATCTTCCTTCAGCTTGTTTACGGCAGAAGCCAGACCGCATTCTCCGAAGATGGCCTTCCCGTCGGCGCGGGACTCGAAGACCTCGGCAAAGGACTTCGCAGCTCCGTTGGTACTATTTACAGCACCAGCATGAAAGGCGTTCGCTATCTCGACCTCACCGAAGGCTATATCAGCTCTATCGCCCTCGATGAAAACAACGAAACCATCGGTTATAAATTTGTCCGCCTCGGCAAAATGATGGAAGACATCCGTCACGGCGTTCCTGCCGACGTTGCTCTTGAAAAGAACACCGGCACCTACGGCCGTTATGCCGACGCCCCCAAATATATCGACCCGAGAGAAGAATAAGGAAAGGAGGAGCAATCACAATGGCAGAATTTGAAGGAAAAGAAAGAAGACTTCCCAAAATCGAAGCTTGTCTTGAAGAAAACGGAATTGCTTCCCTTGAAGAAGCAAGAGAAATTTGCCTCGGCGCAGGCGTTGACGTTGAAGCACTTGTAAAAGGCGTTCAGCCCATCGCTTTTGAAAACGCTGTTTGGGCATACACCCTCGGCGCCGCCATCGGCATCAAACGCAAAGTAACTTCCGCCGCAGATGCGGCAAGATGCATCGGCGAAGGACTCCAGTCCTTCTGCATTCCCGGTTCCGTTGCGGAACAGAGAAAAGTCGGTCTTGGCCACGGCAACCTCGGCGCAATGCTCCTTTCTGAGGAGACAAAGTGCTTCGCATTCCTTGCAGGTCACGAATCCTTCGCGGCAGCAGAAGGCGCAATCGGCATTGCAAGAAACGCAAATAAAGCAAGAAAAACTCCCATCAGAGTTATCCTCAACGGTCTTGGAAAAGACGCCGCATACATCATCTCCAGAATCAACGGCTTTACCTATGTTGAAACCGATTTTGATTTTGAACACGACCAGCTCAACGTAGTCCGCGAAGTTAAATTCAGCGACGGCGAGCGCGGCAACATCCGCTGCTACGGCGCAAACGACACCCGCGAAGGCGTTGCAATCATGCAGAGCGAAGGCGTCGATATCTCCATCACCGGCAACTCCACCAACCCCACCCGCTTCCAGCACCTTGTTGCAGGCACCTATAAGAAATGGGCGCTTGAAAACGGAAGAAAATATTTCTCTGTAGCATCCGGCGGCGGCACCGGAAGAACCCTTCATCCGGATAACGTCGCAGCAGGTCCCGCTTCCTACGGTCTTACCGACAGCATGGGCAGAATGCATTCCGACGCACAGTTCGCAGGTTCTTCCTCCGTTCCGGCCCATGTAGAAATGATGGGTCTCATCGGCATGGGCAACAACCCCATGGTCGGCGCAACTGTTGCTGTTTCTGTTGCAGTTTACGAAGCCTGCAAATAAAATTAATCGTAAACTGTAGGGAACGGTCTTGACCGTTCAGTAAAACAAATGAACAAACCCCCGCCACGAAAAATGGCGGGGGTTTTTGTCCACAGCAATGAGTCGCATCATTTTTACATGCCCAATAAACCCATGGCCGTCGTAGCCGCCCTCGTTTCCCCAGCAGTAAAATGATGAAGCAGGCGGATGATATCCGCCCAACGGTGGAGTTTGTGGCAGGTAAAAACGGGACAGGGTTACAATCCCTCCGTCACCTTCGGCGACACCTCCCTTTACACAAGGGAGGCTTAAAAAATGAGCACCGCATTGAAAAACACGGTGCTCATTTTTATTTCTGCTTATTTTTAT
>CAZOOL010000136.1:0-4107 GCA_964581405.1 uncultured Oscillospiraceae bacterium
ACTGGTCGGCGTAGCATTTTCTTGTGCCGAGGTCGGTTTGGGCTTTGATGCCTTTTCCGTAAACGAGGAGCGGTATGTATTCTCTGGAATGGTCGGTGGAGGGTGTTGCCGGGTCACAGCCGTGGTCGGCGGTTATCATAAGAACGTCGTCATCGTTCATGTTATTCATAAAGCTGCCGAGCCATTCATCAAATTCGGAGAGGGCATTGGCATAGCCTTCGGCGTCGTTGCGGTGACCATAGACCATATCGAAGTCAACGAGATTGATGAAGCAAAGACCGGTGAAATCCTTTTTCTGGAGCTCGGAGCTTTTCTCCATGCCGATGTTGTTGGGACCGGTGCGGTGGGTTTCGGAAACGCCTTTTCCCGCAAAGATATCAAATATTTTGCCGACGCCGATGGTCGCAAAGCCGTTTTTCATAAGTACGTCAAGGGCAGAATCCTTTGGCGGAACGAGGGAAAAATCGTGGCGTCCGCTGGTGCGGTAGTAATCGGGGTATTCGCCCTTGAAAGGTCTTGCGATGACGCGGCCGACTCCGTGTTCGCCCTGGAGAATGGCACGGGCTTTTTCGCTCATTTCATAGAGCTTTTCGAGAGGATAGACGTCCTCGTGGGCGGCAATCTGGAAAACGCTGTCGGCGGAGGTATAGACAATGGGCTTTTTTGTTTCGACGTGCTCTTTGCCGTAATCGAGAATAAGCTGGGTTCCGCTGTAGGGCTTATTGCAAAGCACGTCAAGACCGGTCGCCTCCCTGAAGGCGTCGAGAACCTCCTTGGGGAAGCCGTTTGGATAGGTCGGGAAAGGTTTTTCGGAAACGATTCCTGCCAGTTCCCAATGACCGGTGGTGGTATCTTTCCCGCGGCTTACCTCATTAAGTCGGCAAAATGCGCCTTTTGGGGCGGCGGATTTTTCGAGGCATGAAACGCCCTCGATATTTCCGAGACCGAGGCTTATCATATTCGGAATATTGAGCTTGCCCGTTGCGGCGCAGGCCGCAAGGGTGTTGCTGCCCTCGTCACCGAAATCGGCGGCATCCGGCAGTTCGCCGATGCCGAATGAATCAAGTACTATCCAAAAAACGCGTTTTGTTTTCATTTTACTTCTCCTTTCTCGATTTCGTCAAAGTCCTTTACCCCTTTGACAACTTTATAATTTTCCGTTTCTTCCGGAAGATTTTTCTTTCTGAGTTTGTTTTCAAGATACTCTTTGGTGAATTTATAAATCACGGCGAAAGCGGGAACACCGACGAACATACCGATGATTCCGAAGATACCGCCGCCCACAAGGATCGCGAACATGACCCATATTGCGGGAAGTCCGGTACTGTCGCCGAGGATTTTCGGTCCGATGACGTTGCCGTCAAGCTGCTGAAGGAAGAATACGAATATCGCGAACCAGAACGCCTGCCACGGATCGACCATGAGAAGTATCAGCACAGAGGGTATCGCGCCGAGGAACGGCCCGAAGAACGGGAGTACGTTCGTACAGCCCACGATGAAGCTGATGAGCAGGGTGAAATCAAAACCGATAATGCTCATCACAATGAAGCAGAGGATACCGATAATAAGCGAATCGAGGAGTTTTCCGTTGATAAATCCGCTGAATATCCGGTTGGATTCCCTTGCGACGCGAACAAAGTTCGCGGCGGTTTCTTTTTTGAAAAATGCGTAAAGTCCTTTTTTGAGCTGGGCAATGAGGGTTTCCTTGCTGAACATCATATAGATGGAAAGGATTATCGCAATGACGATATCGAAAATCATTCCGCCGATCTGTACGGAAATATTGGCGATGTTTGCAATTTGGGGCAAAAGCTCTTCGCCGTAATCAAGAAGGATCTTCGTAACGACTTCGGAGCTTATTTTGAATTCAAGGAATTCATCTATGAAAGGAAGTTCGAGGTTATATGTTTCCACAAGTTCCCTTGCAAGGTCCTGAAGGCTCGAAAGATATCCGGGAATGTTATTGATAAGGGTATTGACGCTTTCGGTCACATCCGGCATGATTATATAGAAGAAAGCGGAGAGAACGGCAATGGTCACTATCCACGTGATTATTATTGCAACGGTGCGCCGAAGAGCCCTTCGCGGCTTCTTTTTTTCGAGGAAGTCAAGATGTTTTTCAAAAAACATCAGCGGTCCGTTCAGAAGATAGGCGAAAATAAGCCCGACGGTGAACGGACGGAGAATATCCGCCGCGGTATTCCATAGCCTTTTTACCCCGTCCCAATTCTGAATGATAAAATACACAAGGATTATCCCCGCACCGGCGACTACATAAGTAAGCGCCTTTTTTGTCATAGTATGGGTCCACTCGAGTTTCATCTTCTGACCCTCCCTGCTTTTTATTTAAAAATCCTTCGTTTTTCTTTATAATAACATATCTATATGGGAAAATCCATTAAATATTTTATAATATTGGGTTCAAAAAAACTTTTTATACTTTTATTCTTTCGTTTTTTATGATATATTGAATACAAGGAAGGTGAAATCATGGAATTTCAGGCTGAAATCATAAGAGGTATTCAATCCGTCGCAACACCGGCGCTTGATATAATCTTTCAGATAATCACGATGTTCGGGGAACAGCTTTTTCTGATCCCGATTGTTGCGTTTATTTACTGGTGCTTCAACAAGGAAATGGGATATTGGCTTTGCTGGTGCGTTTCTGTCGGAAACCTTGCGGTCAACTCCGCAAAAGGCATCTTCAAGGTGGAGCGTCCCATTGGTTATGAGGGGATCCGAACTCTTCGGGAGAGCACGGCGACCGGCTATTCGTTCCCCAGCGGACATACACAGGCTTCCGCAAACGTTTTCACCGCCATCGCAAGGGCGGTTAACCGCAAACGGTTTTGGGCCATTGCGGTTATTCTTCCGGCGCTGGTGGGGCTTTCGAGGCTTTACCTCGGCGTTCACTGGCCGACGGACGTGATTGCCGGTTACGCCGCAGGAATCTTTATTCCGCTCGTGCTATGGCTTTTATACCGCAGATTCGCAAAGCATAAGCCCATGATGTTCCTTATAAGCACCGTTGCTTTTGCTCCGTTTTGCTTTATGACCGGGGACGTTGCGGATTTTTGGAAGAGCTTTGGCTTTGGAATCGGGCTTGCCATCGGAACATATATCGAAACGAAGTTCATCAATTTTGAAATAGACGACGTTCCGGCTAAAAAGAGAGCTTTTCGATTTGCGGGCGGTATCATCCTTCTCGTTGCGGTTTATGCAGGAATGAAGCTTTTGCTTCCCGCCGGAAATCTTGCTGCGTTTGTACGCTATCTTTTCATTCCCGTGACGGCGACTGCAATCTGGCCGGCGATTTTTAAGAAATTCAATTTTTAAATTACAGCAGTTCAGGGCGGGAGCAGGCTCCCGCCGTTTTGTTGTTTTATTTCCGGAACGGCCGAAGCCGTTCCACACGGTTAGGACTGATCATCAGAATGAGATATTATATGCTCAACAAACCCGCAGGGGTGATAACCGCCGTTTCGGACAGCGAATCAGCGACGGTCATGGACTGTTTTCCGAAGGAAATACGGGGAGGACTTCACCCCATAGGAAGGCTCGACCGGGATACGGAAGGACTCCTTATCATCACCGATGACGGCGACCTTACCTTTCGGCTGACCCGCCCGGAATTCGGCATTGAAAAGCGGTATTTTTTCCGCGCCTTCGGCGAGATTACGCCCGAACATATCGAAAAGCTGAGAAAAGGCGGCGTTCTTTACGGAAACGGCGAAGCCGCAAGACCTGCGTTCATCGAGGAAACAGCCTTGAGCACCGTTGAGCACGACCTTGAGCACATACCGGAGGAACACCGTGCTCATTGCCTTAAAAACCCGGGAGGAAAGACCTTTTCCGCGGTCATAACCGTTACTGAAGGCAAGCGCCACGAGGTGAAGCTGCTGCTGAAATCCATTGGCTGCAAGATTTTTTATCTGAAGCGCATATCTATGGGGGAGTTCATGCTCGACCCGGTGCTCAAGCCCGGAGAGTTCAGGGAATTCACCGCGGAGGAAAGGGAGATCGCCCGAAGGTACCGGGGGATTTTTATCGACCTTAAAAAAACGGGCACTGCCTTGAGAAAATTAAATAAAAAATAACAACAAAAAA
>CAZOOL010000137.1:0-4072 GCA_964581405.1 uncultured Oscillospiraceae bacterium
TCGAAGCTTCCGTCATAGGCAAAAATCAAAATTCCCCGGTCAGACATTCTCTCACATCCTCTCCCGTGAGCACCGGTTCAAAAAGCGAAAGCTGTTCCATACCGTAATCGGTGAAGCCGCCCATTTTGTTCGGTGAAACCAGCGAGTAAATCATCATTTCCGGCGTTTCCGGTATTCTTTGCAAAGTCTTTCCGTTACAGGTTATAAAATATTTCGCCCGTTTGAGCACGATGCCGAGGCGCTTGAGCATTTCGAAATCCAGCTTCTGGCTTCTGCGGGCGCGGACTATGCGCTTCGCGCCGGTAACGCCGATTCCCGGAACCCGCAAAAGCATCTCATAATCCGCTTCGTTCACCTCAACGGGGAATTCATCAAGGTGGCTCACCGCCCATGAGCATTTGGGGTCCACCTCCGGGTGGAGCATGGGCTTTTCCGGGTCGATTATTTCGCTCGCCTCAAAACCGTAAAAGCGCAAAAGCCAATCCGCCTGATAGAGCCTGTGCTCGCGCAGAAGCGGCGGCCGGGTATCCAGCGCCGGAAGAAGCGCATCCTCCTGCAAAGGGATATATGCGGAATAATAAACTCTTTTAAGTCCGTATTTTTTATAAAGGCTTTCCGTAAGATGCAGAATATGATAGTCCGTTTCCGGCGAAGCGCCCACTATCATCTGGGTGCTTTGACCCGCCGGAACAAATTTCGGCGTATGGCGGTATTTCACAAGGTCCTCCCGATTTTCCATGATGCCTGTTTTGATGAGCCCCATGGGTTCAAGGACGCTGTGCTTTGTTTTATCCGGCGCAAGGCTCACGAGGGATTTTTCCGAAGGCAATTCAATATTGGCGCTCACCCTGTCCGCAAGAAGCCCGAGCCGGTAAGTAAGCGCCGGATCCGCGCCCGGAATGGCCTTTGCGTGGATATATCCCGCAAAGCCGTATTCCTCCCGAAGGATACGCAGGGCTTCTATCATATGCTCCATTGTCCAGTCCGGCGTTCCGATGACCGCGCTCGAAAGAAAAAGCCCTTCGATATAGTTTCTTCTGTAAAATTCAATGGTTAAATCGGCAAGCTCTCTCGGTGTAAATGTTGCCCGCGGAAAATCGTTGCTGCGGCGGTTGATGCAGTATTTGCAGTCATAAACGCAGGCATTGGACATAAGCACTTTAAGAAGGCTTATGCAGCGCCCGTCCGCAGAAAAGGAATGACAGCACCCGGCCGGAAGCGCGGCGCCTATCCTGCCCTCGCTGCTGGTTCTTCCGCTTCCGCTGGAAGAACAGGAAGCATCGTATTTTGCCGCTTCCGCAAGTATAGCCAGCTTATCAAACATATCCATCGGCGCCGCCCTCCTTTCGTTGAATCAGATTTTCGCTATGGGGTGCCTTATGACCGTGCGGCATTTTTCCGGCGCGGTTTTCCGCGGGTCGGAAAGATAAATTTCATGGTGGAGCCTTCCCCCGGAAAAATCATTCTTATATCCGTTTTCCGCAAGGAATGAATCCATTTTCGCAACGCTTTCCGGTTCGGAATCATAGGAACCGGTGTGCATGATCTGGACGCAGAGCCCTTCGTCAACGGTCAGGAACTCCGCCTTTGAACAGTCGATTTTCTTCTTTCTTTCCGCTTCAGAAACCGCCCATCGGAAGTCCTCCTCCGTCACAAAATCCGGAAGGCGTATAGCGGATATCCAGCAAAAGGAATCTTTCTCGGAATAATCGACTCCCTCAATCCCTTCCTGCCGCCAAAATCCCTCCAGCGGCGGAACAACGTATTCAAAATACCCTTCAATGGTATGCGAACCCTTATAGCTCATTTTAATTGTATATGATAAGGCGTAAAGAAGCCCGATAGCTTCCTTGTATCCGCTTTCTTCCTTATTGGGGTCGCCTTTTCCCCGAACCGCGGCGTAATTCATCGGCGGAATCTTTGCAACCGCCGGAACGCCCTTCGGCATATAAAATTCCTTATATTCCTTTTTGAAATCAAACGGCATAAAAAGCTCCTCCTTTTTGCAAAACCGAACAAATGTTCTTTATCAGGATTATATTACCCCTTTTTTCCGCCGCTGTCAAGCGCAAAAATATACCGGCGGAAAAATCCTCTTTACTAAAACCCTTTTCGATGATAAACTTAAAAGCAAGAGCAGAACAGGAAAAAACTCAATACAAAAAAGGCATCCGCGGAAATTCGCGCTTATATAAGGCGCTTTTTCGGGGGAAATTTTGCTTGCGCAAAAAACGCCGCATAAAACAGCCGGAAATTTTCAAAAAAATCCCGGCGCTAAACAAAAAACAAAAAACGGAGTAATATTGAGTTATGAAAATCGAATACAAAAACATTGTTCTGCGCGATATGACCGAAGCGGATATCGGTGACGAAATCCGCTGGAACACCGTCGAAACCGATTGGGCGCATTGGGATGCGCCCTGGGAATCCGAACCGGAGCTTTTGACCTTCGATGCGGAAAAATACCGTGAAAAGGAACTCCGAAAGCTCGGTGAACCCCCCGAAGGAATCCGCTGGAGCTTCGAGATAGACACAAAGGAAGGAAAACACATAGGCTCCGTCAATTCCTATATGATAAACGGAGATTACGAATGGACGCCCATCAATAAAGCGAAGCCCGGTGAAAGGCTTTTCCGCACCGTCGGAATTGATATCTGCGAAAGCGCTTTTTGCGGAAAAGGGCTCGGGACGGAGGCGCTCGCCGCTTTTATTCTTTATTACGTTCAAAACGGCGAAAGCGAAATTTTCACCCAGACCTGGAGCGGAAACACCCGCATGGTGAAATGTGCCAAAAAACTGGGGTTCGATGTCTGCGAAAGAAATGTAAATTCCCGCCTCGTCCGCGGGAAGAAATACGACGGGCTAACCTTCCGGCTGAATATGGAAAATTTCCGGGAATTCTGCCGGTCGTTATAATAATATGTATTTTCTTATTTTATCTTGTAAGTTTCCCGCAAAAATAGTATAATCAAATCAGAATACAGATTCGAAAGGGGATTTTTTTAATGCCAAGAGCAGATGAAGGACTCGCTTTCCTTCTCCGTTATGAAAACGTCGCGTGGTACGAGGACGGAAAGGTCAGAATTCTTGACCGCCGCTGCTACCCGCACCCGGTAAAATTCGTTACCTGCAACACCTCCGAGGAAGTTGCGAACGCCATGAGAGATATGATCGTCCAGAGCGCCGGTCCCTATCTCGCATGCGGAATGGGTATCGTTCTTGCCGCATACGAAGCAAAGGATATGCCCCATGACAAAGCAATGGAACATATCCGCCACGCACAGGATCTCATCGTCAACGCAAGACCCACCACCGCAAAGCGCATCAAAATCATCACCGATTCCTGCGTTGCCGCGGCCGAGGAAGCCTATGCCGCCGGCGAACCCGATGCTATTCAGGCAACCTTTGACCGCATTATCGCCCTTACCGACAACCGCTACAACAAAATCGGCGAAGTCGCAAAACACCTTGTTTCCAAATTCCCGGATGAAGGCACCGTTATGACCCAGTGCTACGCCGAAACCATTCTCGGCTTCATGTGCAAGGAAATCAAGGCCCAGGGCAAAAAAATCAAATTCGTCTGCCCCGAAACAAGACCTTATTTCCAGGGCGCACGCCTTACCGCTTCCGTTCTTCACGACATGGGATTTGACGTAACCGTCATCACCGACAACATGCCCGGCTGGACCATGCACGAGAAAAAGGTTGACGTTTTCACCTGCGCGGCTGATGCAATCACCATGGACGGCGTTGTTATCAACAAAGTCGGTACCTTCCAGATCGCTCTTGCAGCAAAATACTGGGGAATTCCTTTCTATGTAACCGGCACCCCCGACAAATGCCACCCCTTCGCAAAGGACGTCAAAATCGAGGAGCGCGACCCGAACCTTGTTCTCGAGGCTCTCGGAACCCGCACCGCTGTTGAGGGCGTAAACGGCTTCTATCCCGCATTCGACAAAACCCCGCCGGAACTCGTAACCGGATTCGTCACCGACAAAGGCATCTATGACGGCGACAAACTCTGGGACTATTACGACGGCGACGACGGCACCGGCGAATACGAACTTATCGT
>CAZOOL010000138.1:0-4061 GCA_964581405.1 uncultured Oscillospiraceae bacterium
GGATTAGAAATCAGCGCAGAGGATATCTTTGAAAGCTATGAGAAAAACAAGATCCTTCCGAAGACCTCCGCGGTTTCCGTTGCGGAATACACCGAAATATTCAGCGGCTGGGTTGAAAAAGGATACGATATCGTTCATTTCACCATAAGCTCCAGTATGTCCGCCTGTTACCAGAACGCCTGCATCGCGGCGGTGGAGGTGGGACACGTTTGGACCATTGATTCCGCGAACCTTTCCACCGGAATTGGTCTTCAGGTGCTCATGGCCGCGGAACTTGCCGCAGAGGGCGAAAGCGCCGAGGTGATTTCCAGACAGATCGCCGAAGCGAAAACAAGGGTTGACGCAAGCTTTATCCTCAACCAGCTGGAATTCCTTCATAAAGGCGGAAGATGCAGCGGCGTTGCGGCTCTCGGCGCGAACCTTCTTAAACTCAAACCCTGCATCGGGGTTGAAGGCGGCGCCATGAAGGTCGGCAAAAAATACCGCGGCAGCTTTGAAAAATGCGCCCTTGAATACGTGAAGGATAAGCTCGACGGCAACGATAATATCGACACAAGACGCATTTTCCTCACCTGGACAGGCGTTGACCAGAAGCTCCTCAAAGAAATTGAGAAGGAAATGAAAAAGTACCATAAATTCGGCGAAATCCTTGTTACCGAAGCGGGAAGCACCGTTTCGGGTCACTGTGGTCCGGGAACTTTCGGTGTGCTTTATTTCCGCAAGGAGAATAAATAATTAAAAAAGAAGGGTTGCTATGAAAAGCTTAACCAACCTTTACAGAATAGGAAGAGGACCTTCCAGTTCCCATACCATCGGACCGGAACGGGCTGCAATGTTTTTCAGGAACAAAAACAGCGAAGCGGACGGATTTTCTGTTACGCTTTACGGTTCCCTCGCAAAAACCGGAAAGGGGCATATGACCGATGCGGTTTTGCGCCAGACATTTGCGCCGATTCCTTCGGAAATCATTTTTGATACCGAAACCGATGAAAACACCCTCTATCACCCCAACGCCATGGATATGCGCGCTTATAAAAACGGCACGGAGATAGATTCCGCGAGGGTCTATTCCATCGGCGGCGGAGAAATTCTTTTTGAGGGGACGGAATACGTCGCCCCGCCGGAGGTCTATTACGAGAACAGCTTCGAGGAGATCGCAGCATATTGCCGGGAAAATGAAATCCGCATCTGGGAATACGTGGAACGCATGGAAGGGGAACATATCTGGGATTACCTCGAGGAGGTTTGGAACCAGATGAGGCGCTCCGTAAAGGAAGGACTCCGGGCGGAGGGTGTCCTTGCCGGAGGACTCGGCGTTCAGCGCAAGGCGGCTTTTCTCTATAACCAGTACCACATGGACGAATCCGCAGAAACGAAGGAAAACCGCATCGTCTGTTCCTATGCCTTTGCGGTGGGCGAACAGAACGCCAGCAACGGCACCGTCGTTACGGCGCCAACCTGCGGCGCGGCGGGAGTTATGCCCGCGGTGCTCTATTATTGGCAGAAAAAGCGCGGAGTTTCTGAAAAGGATATTCTTCATGCCCTTGCTACGGGCGGAATCATCGGCAACCTTATAAAAACAAACGCTTCCATTTCCGGCGCCGAGTGCGGCTGTCAGGCGGAAATCGGGACAGCCTGCTGCATGGCTTCCGCGGCTCTTGCGGAGCTTTGCGGCATGAGCCTTGACCAGATAGAATACGCGGCGGAGGTTTCGATGGAGCATATGCTGGGGCTTACCTGTGACCCCATTGACGGGCTCGTTCAGATACCCTGCATCGAACGCAACGCCGTTGCCGCGATGCGTTCGATAAACGCCATTTCCCTTGCCAATTTTCTTACCCATACGAGGAAGATATCCTTTGATATGGTGGTAAAGACCATGTACGAAACCGGAAGGGACATGAAAAGTCATTACCGTGAAACTTCCGAGGGCGGCCTTGCGAAGCATTACTGCGGGTGTGACTGATACGAAAACAAATAGAATTTCGGGTGCGCTTCATGAGAAAGCGCACCTTTTTCTTTTGCGGGTTCGGGGGATTTTTTTTGATGGGCGGAGGAAAGAATTAAAATGGAACGGCAAAAAAGGGCACTTCGCGGTGAAGTGCCCCCTCTTTTACAGTTTTTTTGATGATTCGGGCAGGAAATGCGGTTAATCTTCCTGCTTGAGCTCGGTATATTTAGCTTTGCTCCCGAAGGCGAGCTCCACCGGATATTTTTCGCTGTTGCGGCGAACCTTTGACTGAATTATCTCGTCAAGGTCAAGCCCGCAGGCATCGGCCATAAGAATACAGTAATTCAGAACGTCCGCAAGTTCCTCGCGGATTTTATCCTCCTTGTTTTCGCAAACAAGGTCGCCGGCGCTCCATTGGAACACCTCGAGAAGCTCCGCCGCTTCGAGGGATATGGAGATGGCGAGATCCTTTGGGTTATGGAACTGGCGCCAGTTACGGTCGTCCCGGAATTTGAGAACCATATCTATGGTTTCCTGTTTCATATTCACACCTCGTTTTCAGCGCCTATGATATCCAGCAGCGCATCGATATTTTCATCGGAATATTCAATTTCGGAGGAATAGAGCCGCGCCGCTTCGCAAATTCCTTTATAAGCGGCGGCCTTTTCAATTATTTGGAGGCTGAGAGCGGCGAAAGCGGCTCTTTCGCCAAGCCGTCCGTCATCGAGCGCGCCGGAAAGATGGCGGAAAACGAAGTACCAGAGAAGCTGTTCCGCGGCGGTGGGCTCTATGCGAAAATCTGTTTCGCCGTTTTTTATTTCGCAAAGGGTTTCGGTCCATTCGTCATCAAGACGTTCGAGACCTTCAAAAATTTGAGCCCATTCAAAGGCACTTTTTTGAGGAAGCTTTCCTCCGCAGAGCAGAAGCATTTTTTCAATGCGCTCATCAACGGTGAGCCCGCGGTTCTGAATAACGTCGAAAACCTGTTGACGGAGGGCGAAAAATTCTTTTTCGGCATCGGGGATTTCCTCATTTTTGCCGTCGGAGGAGATTTCCGTGAGTTCGGTTTTGTCTTTGTTTTCAAGAATCAGCTTTGCAGCCGCTTCGCAGCAAAGACCGATCCCCATTTCGATCCGGTCCGAAAAGAAATTGCGGAATCTTGGGTGGTCGTCGCAAATCTGGCAAAGGGATCTTTCGCCGAGGTTCAGGATTATCTCGCAAAGTCCTTTTTCATTAAGAAAAGGGCAGCGGTCGTTTTCCCGAAGGCAAAAGCTCGAAACCGCTTCGCCGAAATTTATGTTCATACGGAGCTTTTCGCCGAATTCGCCGACGATGTTTTTGTAATAATCGGCGGTATCCTGGTCGATATCTATTTCCCAGCCGATGCAGCAGCTATGGCGGCAATTCCCGGCGATGCACCGGAATTCGCCGTAATAATCCGTGGCGAAGGTTTTCATCGAAAAAACGCCTCCATTTTTTAAGGGTTATGTTTTAATATAACATAATATTGAAAATAATACAATCGAAAGGGAACTTTTTCGGATTTTGTCGATGGATTTTTTAGAAAAAAGTGAAAATCATGTTGACAGGGACCCCTTTTTTATGGTATATTATATTTCAGCCGTGGAGAGGTGTCCGAGCGGTTTAAGGAGCCGGTCTTGAAAACCGGTGACTCGAAAGAGCCATGGGTTCGAATCCCATCCTCTCCGCCAACACCTTTACAAAGGCAATTCAATATTATAGCGAGAACGCTGCCATGGAGAAGTACTCAAGTGGTGACGAGGCGCCCCTGCTAAGGGCGTAGGCTGGCTCAAAACTGGCGCGAGGGTTCGAGTCCCTCCTTCTCCGCCAAAAAATAACGACAAGCTTTTGCTTGTCGTTATTTTTTTACAGAAACGGACCCGAACCCTCGGAAGAGACGACGGAGTTAAGGAAACGATTCTGTGAATCGTTTTCAGCCGGAGAGATTTTTGAGTGTAAACGAGGCGAAGAGTATTTTTATTTGGAAAATCAGTTTTATATAATCGCCGAGTGCCGAAAAATCAATAAGATTTTGCAAGGCAAAAGCTTATTCGGGTTTCTCCTTCTCCGGCACGAATGAAAACGGAAC
>CAZOOL010000139.1:0-3956 GCA_964581405.1 uncultured Oscillospiraceae bacterium
CGCAAGCGGGATAGGATTTACCCTCATCCGTCTTTTTTGACCTGCGGTCAAAAAAACACCCTCCCCCATGGGAAGGCTTTAGATGAATCCCTCCACCATCGCCGTTGGCGATGGTCCCCCTCCCTTTGACAAGGGAGGTAAGCGCTCCGCGTTCTTGATTATCCCTCTTTCGTCTTTTCTGCAACAAGTTGCAGAAAATCCACCTTCCCCTCTGGGAAGGCTTTAAATAAAACCCTCTGGGAAGGCTTTAGATGAATCCCTCAGGGAAGGCTGACCCTCCGGAAAGCTTTTTGGGGCTGAAAGGCGCAAAGCTGTCTTGACAAGATGATTAAATAGTTTATAATTATATATTTAGTATTAGGTGGCGCTGGGAAAAATTTTTTGAAAAATTTTTATTTTTAATGCAATACTTTTGCTTTTTTGCGACACTTAATATATACGTGCTTTTTTATGAAGGCACCGTATCACAGACAAAAAAACGCAAACAATATTGCCGGAACAAAACGGCAGAAAACTTTTTTAGCAAAGAAAGGAATTAAAAAAATGAAAAAAATCCTTGCATTTATGCTCGCAATGCTCATGATGTTCTCCTTTGCGGCCTGCTCCAACAACGAACAGCCCGAAGACGAAACCGAAAACATCGCTGAAAACGAAGTTACCGTAAACGTCGGTTCCGCTCTTGAAATCCTTGAAAACACCTGGGCACTTTTCGGCGATAACGAAAAATTTTCCACCATGGGCGGCGATTATGACGCAATGATCAGCGACGCTCCCGGCGAAGCTGTTTCCTCCGATTACCTCACCAGCGTTCTTCTCGTTCCGGAAGCGGAGCTTGCAAACGTTTCCGAAGCAGCTTCCCTCGTTCACGCAATGATGCTCAACAACTTCACCTGCGGTGCTTTCAAAGTAACCGACGCTGCCGCTTTTGCTGAAATCATGCACGAAACCATCGCTTCCTCCAACTGGCTTTGCGGTATGCCCGATAAAATGGTCATCGCAACCATTGGCAACGAATACGTTGTGGCAATGTTCGGCATCAACGATGCGGTAAACCCCTTTGAAGCGAAGCTTACCGAAGCGTATCCCGAAGCTTCCGTCCTTTACAGCGAAGCCATTGCATAATTTTTGAGAAACGAAAGGGCGCATCAGAAAACGGTGCGCCCGTTTTTTCAACAGGCTTTGCCGACCGAGGGATTTCAAAAGTTTTGATTGGCATCAAAACCTTTGCAATCTTTCCGTCCGGGCCGATTTGCGGCGAATCCGACTCCCCAAAAAGGGAAAACCATACGTTTCGGAGGTGAATCCACTTGCTCTTTTCGAGCATACCCTTCCTCTATTATTTCCTTCCGCTTGTGCTTATCTGTTATTTTGCGGCGCCGAAAAAGCTGAAAAACGGAGTGCTCTTTGTTTTCAGCCTTGTTTTCTATGCCTGGGGCGAACCCACTTACGTTTTCCTCATGGCGGCTTCCATAACCTTTGCGTGGGCCTTCGGGCTCCTTATGGAAAAGGCAAAAAACCAAAAGGTCAGGAAAGCGCTCATGACCGTTTCCGTAATAATCAGCTTTTCCTTCCTTTGTTATTTCAAATACGCCGATTTTTTCATCTCCAATTTCAACGCCGCAACGGGGCTTTCCGTTCCGATGCTTGAAATTGCGCTCCCCGTGGGCATAAGCTTCTATACCTTTCAGATAGCGAGCTATACCATTGACGTTTACCGCAAAACCGCCGCAGCAAAGCGCAATATCATTGATTTCGGAACCTATGTGGTGCTTTTTCCCCAGCTTATTGCGGGACCGATAGTCCGCTATGCGGATATCGCGGAACAGCTTGAGGAGCGTTCCCACAGCATTGAAAAGGCATCTTACGGAATACGGCGCTTTTGTATCGGGCTTGGCAAAAAGGTTCTTTTTGCGAACGCCTTCGGCGAGCTTTGCTCCGTCTTCCGGGCAAGCCAGGAACAGACGGTGCTCTTTTATTGGATGTATGCCGCGGCATTTATGCTCCAGATTTATTTCGATTTTTCCGGCTATTCGGATATGGCCATAGGGCTCGGCAGGATATTCGGCTTTACCTTTCTCGAAAACTTTGATTTCCCCTATATTTCAAAAAGCATCACCGAATTCTGGCGAAGATGGCATATGTCACTCGGAAGCTGGTTCCGGGATTACGTCTATATTCCCATGGGCGGCAACCGGGTGAGCAAGCCCCGCTGGCTTTTCAATATTTTTGTCGTTTGGTTCCTTACGGGCTTTTGGCACGGTGCCGACTGGCAGTTCATCGCATGGGGACTTTTTTATGGAATACTGCTCGTCATCGAAAAGCTTTGGCTTAAAAAACGGCTTGACAAAGCCCCTTCGTTCGTATGTCACATCTATGTGCTCTTTTTCTCCGCCATCGGATTTGTCATATTCAATTCCGTGAGCATCGGCGGCGCTTTCAATGACCTTGCAGGTATGTTCGGGCTTTCCGGACTTCCGCTTTTCGGCGAGGAGACCCTTTACTATCTCCGCAGCTACGCCCTCGTGTTCATTGCCGGAGCACTTCTTTCGACGCCAGTTATCAAAAACGTGCTCAAAAAAATCGGCGCAACGAATACGGGCGGGAAAATCCTTTCCGCCGCGAAGCCTTTGGGCTGTGCGGCGGTGCTCATAATCGTTACGGCATACCTTGTGGACGGTTCGTTCAATCCGTTCCTCTATTTCAGATTCTAAAGGAGGCGCGGAAATGAAACAGAAAACAGAACAGATCTTCACCGTCGTGCTCATGGCGGTGCTCATATTTGGGCTTAGCTTTTGGGCGGTGCTCAAACCCGTCGACGAATATTCCGAGAGCGAACGCAGACAGCTTGAAGCCTTCCCGGAGGTTTCCGCCGAAAGCATCTTCGGCGGAAAATTTATGGAAAACTTTGAGGATTACACCCTTGACCAGTTCCCTCTGCGGGACTTTTTTCGCTCCGTAAAGGCGCTTTCGCAATACTGCCTTTTCGGTTTTTCGGATAACAACGGGCTTTATACCGCCGACGGACAGATTGCCGTGCTCGATTTTCCGCTGGACGAGGATTCCGTAAACTATGCGGCCGACCGCTTTACCGAGCTTTATGAAAGATACATGGACGGCAAGGTGAACAAGGTCGTTTTCGCCATGGTTCCGGATAAGGGTTTTTATCTTGCGGAAAGCAACGGCTATCCGGCAATGGATTACGGCCGCATGGAGGAGATACTTTCGGGAAGGCTCTATTTTGCGGAATACGCGGATATAACCGGTTTTCTTGATGCGGGTGATTACTACGCTTCCGATACGCACTGGCGCCAGCAGGACATCACAGCCGCCGCGGAAGAGCTTCTCGTTTACCTCGGCGCAAGACCTTTCGATGACCTTGAGGAAACCCTCGCAACGGAAAATTTCCGCGGCGTTTATTACGGGCAGAGCGCGCTGCCTTTCCCCGGGGAGGAGATAATTTATCTCCGGAATGAGGCTCTCGATTCCATGACGGTGCTTAACTATGAAACAGGCAAAGAAAAGGGAGTTTATGATTTCGAAAAGCTGGAAGGCAAGGACCCCTATGAATTTTTCCTTTCCGGTTCGGCTTCGCTTCTCGAAGTGACCAACCCTTTTGCCGAAGGCAGCCGCCATCTTATAATTTTCCGTGATTCCTTCGGTTCTTCCATCGCGCCCCTTCTGATGCGCGATTACGCGAAGATAACGATCATCGACACCCGATATATTATGCCGGCGCTCCTTGGAAATTACGTTGATTTTGAGGACGCGGACGTCCTTATGATTTACAGCAGCCTTATCCTTAATGACAGCTACATTATCAAGAAATAAAGCAAAGAAGCGCCGCAAAGCGGCGCTTCTTTGCTTTATTTTCAGCGGGGATTCTTTCGGGAGAGAGAATGGCGGTAAGTATTAAATGAATCCCTCCACCATCGCCGTTGGCGATGGTCCCCCTCCCT
>CAZOOL010000140.1:0-3824 GCA_964581405.1 uncultured Oscillospiraceae bacterium
AAACTGCGAGAGGGCCCATGCAGTTAAGGCCTTCTTCGAACTGTTCGCCGTAGCCGAATTTGTTACCCATAATTTTGTCGATTGCGCCCCAGAGCATGAAGAGCATCATGATCATAACGATTACGGAGTTGATTGCAAGACCATCAACCCATGCGGAGAGAGACTCAGTGAAAAGAGGAAGGCTCTCGTTCCAAGCATTAACAAGATCAGTAAACATAATTGACCTCCTAAAAGATTAAGTTTATATCTCAAACTATATTCATAAAAGGTTCGTATGACAGCGAAAGACCAAATACGATGCTTGCGCGGGATACTCCGATGAACGAAGGCCGCTTATCCGTGCGCAAATAAGTATTATTTTCGCCGCATATTATCCTAGAATGACAATTAATTCCTGTTTTTGAAACAGAAAACAGGTTTTTTCAAGGTTCTTTTCTTATTCAATCATTGAAAACTTTCAAGATTGGAAAGAACGGTATCATCGATAACACCAACTATTGCAGCATCGATAGGCACGCTGGTACCTACGGCATATCTAGCCGGGTTACCGTTGACGATAAGAACTCTGTCGCCGATACCGGCGTCAACGACGTCAGCGGCGATATAAGGCTCTCGGGTGGTGTTGCCCTTCATCTTGTAGTCAAGAGGAGCAACGATGAGAAGCTTGAGTCCTTCGAGTTTGGGTTCTTTTCTGGTAGCCCAAACACTGCCTATTACTACACCAATTCTCATTAGGTAATACCTCCGTTAAATATCAGAGAAGTTCGATGCCGAGCTCAAATGCGGTGTCTTTAGCGAGATAAGTGATTACAGGCTTCTCGGGAAGCTGAATCTTAGTGTAGTGCTGCGCAGCAGCCGCTTTAATATCTCTCTCAGTTACAACGCGTTTAGTGAGCACAAGAACGGAATCTTCGCTTTCCGCTTTGGGTGCGGGAGCAGGAGCTTCCTCTTTTTCAGCCTTTACAGGCTCTGCTTTAGGTGCTTCTGCCGGAACATCCATACCCTCGGTGAGGGCGGATTTTACGTTCTCCTCTTCAACGAGCTCAACGCCGCTGTCGAGAAGGATCTGGAGATTTTTATAAATGTTATTATACAGGGCTTTGGGTGCGGTTTCCGCATATTTGAGGATTTCAACGCACTCTTTGACCATTACAACGCGCTTACCCTTCAGGATCGCTTCGGCCGCAAGGGCAAGGAACTTATTGTCAGTGCAGCCGTTGGCGATCTTGAACAAATTGCTGTTTGTCATGTCGCGGACTACGACTACGTCATAATCATCGACATTGACTTCGTAATTCTGTGCAAGAGCACAATCAACTTTGCACAGCTCGCTTCCGTAAGCTTCGATGGAGCAGTTTTCACCGCAATGCTCTTCGGTAAGAACAAGAGCTTTTCTGGGCTCTACCACAGGAGCAGCTGCCGCAACAACGCCTTCTTTTTCAAGATAAGCTTTTACGGCACGGACTGCAAGCTCAATTAACAAATCCATATCCATAATTATCACCTTCTTTTTCAATGCTTTTCATTGGAAAAGATATGGTAGCGTCTGGTCAGTCAACCAGACAGTTCATGGCTATACCGGTGGGTGTAACCAGGAACGGGTCTGCGGGTTTAATAGTCTTTACGCCAACTGTATCTTCAAACACTTTCTCCATTCCGGTAAGGCAGCAAGTACCTCCGCAAAGATAGATGGTGTCGATGTTATATCTGGATGTATATTTCTTTACGATAGTGGCCATCTTCTCGATTACCGGTTTCACTATGGGAAGGATCTCCCTGTGACGGGTGTAATCGGTTTTGATCTTCTCGGCATCCTCGAAAGGAATTCCGTAGCTTCCGGCGAGAACGAGAGAAAGGTGGGTACCACCCGTGGGCTCGTCATCGACTTCAACAACTACGCCGTCTCTGAAGATTGCAAGGCCTGTGGTACCGCCACCGATGTCAACAACGACACCGTCGGTGATACCATAGATGGCGTTCGCTGCGGTGGGCTCGTCAAGGACGTTAACAACGTCAAAACCGGCGCCTTCAACGCAGTATTTATGAGTCTTGGTACTGGATTCGGTTCCCGCAGGCATAGCGATGGCGGCTTCGGTAAGTTCGACGCCAAGGCGGTCTTCGAGCTTTTTCTTAAGCTCTCTGAGGATTCTGCAGGCGCCGCCGTAATCAACAAGGACACCGTCCTTGACAACCTGTGCAAACTGCTTTTCGCAGGCAACGGGGTTATTGTCCTCATCGAGAACAACGATTACGATATAAGCGGTACCAAGGTCAACGCCAACCTTAAGCTTATTCGAACACGGCTTATGTACGATAGTTTCAGTCTCGGTAACACGAGCCATGTATGCGTTTATTGTATCAAGATCGACCATTTATTTATACATCCTTATTTAATAATTCTGCCAAGTGCAAAACCAGCAATATGTGCGGCGCCGGCTTCGTCAACGTCAACATGCATACGAGTGCGGAAATTGGGAGAAACTCTGATCACGGTATCGGTGAAGATGGTTCTTCTGTCGGTAAGAGCTTCTACGGAAACGATCTGGTTATCAACAAGACCGAGTCTTTCCGCATCTTCGGGAGTCATGTGAACATGGCGAAGAGCGACAATTGCGCCTTCGTCAATAGTAATTTCACCTTTGGGACCAACAAGCTTTACGCTTGCGGAACCTTTGGTGTCTCCCGATTGTCTGATCGGGGGATTGATTCCAAGGGCGAAAGCATCGCTGAACGAGACCTCAACCTGAACGTGCTTTCTTTCCGGGCCGAGAACTGCGACGTTTTTAAAGGTGCCTTTCGGACCGATAACGTCAACTCTCTCCTGCTCAAGATACTGGCCGGGCTGGCTAAGCTCTCTGACGTGAGTGAGCTTGTAGTCTTTGCCGAAGAGTACTTCTACGCACTCTTTATCCAGATGCACGTGTCTGGCGGAGACCTCCAATTGAACAAGTCCTGCGGATCTGATTTCATCAACAACCGCTTCTACGACTTTTTCTACAGCCATGAGTCTCCTCCTAAATTATTTGTATTCACCAGCCAGATACATACACATCATGATGTGGAATGCACTGGAAAGGCGGTTGAGAGTCCTGATGATCTCGGGCTGTTTGACGTTTTTTCCGTCAACAAAGCAATCGAGAGCAGCAAGCTCCAGCTCACGTACTTTCGCACGGAGCACATTAAGTCTGGTATAATCGACTCCCATAGTATAGTTAGGGAGAAGCATCTGCTTAATGTTAAAATACTTCTGCGGATTGTGGGAACGTGCGCGAAGTTCTTCCGGAGTAAGTCCGAGAATGTTCATAACGCCCATTTCTTCATCCATAACTTCACAGTACATGATCTGGTTGAGCACCTTATTGATGTCGCCGAGATCATCTATGAGTTTCTGGGGGCCGTTTGTCGCGGCAATTTCTGCCTGGACCTGGACCACAGTGGAGCTCATGCTGTCAAGCTTACCGCGGAAAGCAATCCTTGGATGATTTTTATAAACCAATCTATTACCGAAAAGCTGGCACATATATTCCGGCTTTTTGACATAAAAAGCTCCGGTTATTTCATCAACGTATTTTGCTCCGACGGGAGTATCGCTGATGGCGGAACCTTTATTATTGGATGCTGCAGGCGCAGGAGCTGCCGGCGGATCACCGAATTCAACTTTGATTTTAAGCTGGTTCAGATATTCCTTCGCAGCAGGAGAAAGAAGTTTGTCCTTAGGTACATAGTACACAGGCGGGCATTCACCTTTCAGCTCATTGCGGAGCACCATCTCGGTAATGACTTTCATAATATCACCCCCATCTAATTATACTTATAATTCCAAA
>CAZOOL010000141.1:0-3781 GCA_964581405.1 uncultured Oscillospiraceae bacterium
CCGATGCGGAAAAAGATTATAACCAGTGGAAACGCGCCGTCGGCCGCGCCTGCGGCTGGGTCGAAAAATAAGCCGCCTTTTTTGGGCGCGCCGCAATAATCGCGCCCGGCGCCTCGGAACAGTAGCATCTCATAAATTTCAAAATAAAAATGCAGTTTTCCCGAAAAAGGAAAACTGCATTTTTGGTTGGGGTGGCGGGATTCGGACCCACGAGATGCAGGAGTCAAAGTCCTGTGCCTTACCGCTTGGCGACACCCCAATATGAAATTATAGTAAAAACGCCCACAGCTTTAACACTATGGGCGTATAGCTTTTATATGGGGTGGAGGGTGGGATTCGAACCCACGGTCTTCAGAGCCACAATCTGACGCGTTAGGCCAGCTACGCTACATCCACCATATACGGTGTTTTGCGGGAAAACACCTTGGTGCGCCGTGAGGGACTCGAACCCCCGGCCCTCTGCTTAGAAGGCAGATGCTCTATCCAGCTGAGCTAACGGCGCAAATTGGAGCGGATGAGGGGAATCGAACCCCCCTATCCAGCTTGGAAGGCTGGCATTCTACCAATGAATTACATCCGCATAATGCACGAATTATTATATCAAAGGTTTTCGGTTTTGTCAACAAGAAATATCCTTTTATTTAAGAAAAATTTTCAAAGAAGGCTTTTGCGTATTGTGCTCCGGGCGAAAAAGTTATATAATCATTCTATATAATACCCGATTATGCCCATTGTTAACACCCGGTTCACCAAAAGAAAAGTGAAAAAAGGTATAATTCTTATTTGACTGAAAGGAGGCAGAGAGATGAAAAACAAAATTTTGCTCCTTGCCGCAATCGCCGCGATGCTCGTTTTTGTTATCTGCGGCTGTTCCGCCGAAGAAGAGGAAATTGAGGAAATAAATCCGGAGGAATTCAGCTATGATATGCTTGATATCTCTTTCCTTGCGGATGAAATTTATAAATGCCTTGATATAAGCGAGCTTACCATGGAAAGCGTTTCGCCCGTTACCGATGAAACGACCCTTGCGGAGCAGTATTATCTTGATCTTTCAAAAATAGTGGCGTTTGATATCCGTTCCGCCGAAGGCAAATACGGCGTCGCTGATGTGGCCGTTATCCGTGTCGAGGAAGGCGCCGCAGACGAGATAATGGAATCCCTTGAAATGCGGAAGGACGACCGCATCAATGAATTCCTCAACTATAACGTATATGATTCCTATGAAATTGCCCTTGAAGCGGAAATTTACGAAGTGGGCGAACTGGTGATCATGCTGATGCTTCCGGAGGAAGGAAAATCCGAAGCAAAGGAAATCATCGACTATTATCTCCCTTAAAAAACGAAAGGACGGACTATGAACAAGATAATCAGATTCTGGGAAGGTCTTTCCAATAAAAAACGCGGGCTTCTTTTTGTTGCCGCGGGTATGATCTGTCTTGTGGGCTGCCTTGTCCTGCTCATATGGACGGACAGCATTTTTTCAACGGTTCTGCTATATTTTTCGCTTGCTTTTAATATAATAGGCCTGTATATCCTTATGTGGATAAAGGACAGGAGGGACAAAGATGACAAAAAGTGAAGTTCTTCGCAGAACATGGGTCGATATTTCACTTGATGCGATAGACTATAACTTCAAAAAAATAAAATCCCACGTTGGCAAGGCGATGGTGATGGCTGTCGTAAAGGCTGATGCCTATGGCCACGGCGACCGCATGACAGCGCCTTTCCTCGAGGATGCCGGTGCGGACTGGTTCGGCGTTTCAAATCTCGGCGAGGCGCTCGGGATCCGAGAAAGCGGCGTTACGAAGCCCATTCTCATTTTCGGGAACACGCCGGCGGAATGTGCCGGCGACCTTGCGAGATGGAACATCACCCAGACGGCATATTCCCTCCGCTATGCGGAGGAGCTTTCTGCCGAAGCAAAAAAGCTCGGCGTGACCCTTGACGTTCACCTGAAATTTGATACGGGCATGGGGCGTATCGGCTTTGTCTGTTCCGAGGATAATTTCGATATTGCCGTTGACGAGGCGGAAAAAGCCGCGCATCTTCCGAATATAAACGTAACGGGAGCCTTTACCCATTTTGCTTCCGCGGACGAACCGGATGCCGACGGCGTTGCCTATACAAGGCTCCAGTTTGACCGTTTCTGCCGGGTCTGCGATGCGCTGAAGGCGAGGGGAACCGACATAGGTATCCGCCATTGCTGCAACAGCGCGGCGGTGCTCTGTTATCCGGAAATGCACCTTGACATGGTGCGCCCGGGCGTTATTCTTTACGGGCTCTATCCTTCTTCAAATGAGGAAGTCACCTGCCGAATGAAGCTCCGCCCGGCTATGGAACTCCGCACCGTTGTGAGTATGACAAAGGACTATGAAAAAGGTTCCTGCATCAGCTACGGAAGGCGGTTTACCGCGCCGGAGGATATGCGCGTTGCCTCGACAGCCATCGGTTATGCCGACGGTTATCACCGTCTTCTTACAAACAAAGGAAGAATGATAGTCCGGGGGAAATATGCCCACGTTGTGGGCAGCGTCTGCATGGACCAGACCATGCTGGACGTAACCTCCGTTCCCGAAGCGGAGGAAGGGGATATAGTGACTGTTTTCGGAAGGGACGGCGACGCTTTCGTTTCTGTTGACGAAGTGGCGACCCTTGCGGGAACCATCAATTATGAGATAATCTGCGCCGTTTCCCGCCGGGTTCCGCGGTGCTATTACCTCCGGGGAGAGAATATACATAATTTTGACTATGCAAGGTGGAAGGAAAAATGAACTGTGAACTGATCCGCCTTTCCGAAAAGGAAGCCCCTGCTGCGGCGGAAATTGAAAAGCTCTGCTTTTCCCATCCATGGAGCGAAGCGACCCTCGCTTCCGAAATGAACAGCCCCTATGCCGATTTTATAGGCGCTTTCTTTGAAGGGGAGCTTGCGGGATACATCGGCGGAAGAACCGTTGCGGAAGAAACGGAAATTTTCAACGTCGCGGTGGCACCGAAGTTCCGCAGGAACGGCATCGGCAAGGCCCTCGTTGAAAGATATATCGGAACGGTCCGCGAAAAGGGAACAAAGGCCATATACCTCGAAGTCAGAACAAGCAACCTTTCCGCCATAACTCTTTATGAAAAGGCGGGATTCGTTTTTTGCGGGATCCGGAAGGATTATTATGATGACCCGAAGGAAAACGCCCTTTTAATGCACCTTACCTTTGACGGAACCATGGAATACGAGGAATGGGACGACGAGGACGAATAATATTCGCCGAAAACGCAAATTTTTTTGAAAAACTGTTGACTTTAATACTTTACTTTGATATACTGTTTCACATAGTTTTTCAAAAACTATAAAAAACAGAATACTATATTGTTTCTGGCTTTGCCATAAACAATGGTAGAGGCGCGAAAGTTATCAGTAACGCAAGACATTTTAAGGGCGGGCTTCCCGGTTTTGCATGAAAGGAACTTTTGCCGAAGCTTTCGGGAAAAAGCCGTTTTCCGTTTGCTGGGTCAGGGGAAAATATCTCCTGAACTGTCACTTCGGTGGAGAGCTATCATTGGTTTAAGCAGGGTGCCGCAAAGGCGCTTTGCGAAGCATTTTTGTAAGAATGTACCATGAATCTTCTCCGAAAGTATTCATGGCTTTTTTATTTTCAAAAAAAGCCGCAAAAAAATGAATTCTTAGGAAAGAAGGAAACAAACAATGACAAGAAAAATTATCGCACTCGTACTCGCAATGGTAATGTGCCTCGGCTTTACCGCCTGCGGCGGCAACGCAGAGGACGAAAAC
>CAZOOL010000142.1:0-3761 GCA_964581405.1 uncultured Oscillospiraceae bacterium
AAACAAGACGAAGGTCGTTTATGGCGAATCTTCTCATAACGATACGTTCGAGGCAGAAACCGAATGCGAAGCCGCTGTATTCTTCGGGGTCGATATTGCAGTTGGAAAGAACCTTCGGGTGAACCATTCCGCAGCCGAGGATCTCGATCCAGCCTTCATTTTTGCACATGGGGCAGCCTTCGCCGTGGCAGTTGAAGCACTGGATATCCATTTCGGCGGAAGGTTCGGTGAAGGGGAAATGATGGGGACGGAAACGGACTACGGAATCTTCGCCGTAAAGACGTTTGATGAAAATTTCGAGGGTGCCTTTGAGGTCGGCCATAGTGATGCCTTTATCAACGACGAGTCCCTCGATCTGATGGAAGAGAGGAGAATGGGTTGCGTCAACAGCATCGGAACGGTAAACACGGCCCGGGGCAATGATTCTGATTGGGGGCTGCTGTTTTTCCATTACACGGACCTGTACGGGAGAGGTTTGGGTACGGAGAAGGACGTTTTCAGTGATATAGAAAGTATCCTGTGTATCCCTTGCGGGGTGGTCCTTCGGAAGGTTGAGGGCTTCGAAGTTATAATAATCGGTTTCGACCTCGGGACCTTCGGCGATGGAAAAGCCCATGCCGAGGAAGATATCCTCAACCTCGTTGAGAACAATGTTGAGGGGGTGTTCCTTGCCGGTGGGGCAGGGGGTTCCCGGAAGGGTCACGTCGATGGTTTCGGAAGCGAGCTTTTTTTCGAGAAGATGACGGTGGATGTGCTCGGCGGCTTCGTTGATATCGTTTTCGATTTCGGCGCGGACCTGGTTTGCGAGCTGGCCGATTACGGGGCGTTCCTCTGCGGAAAGCTTGCCCATTTGTTTGAGGATGGCGGTGAGCTCGCCTTTTTTGCCGAGATAGCGGATTCGAAGGTCTTCGAGAGCTTTGGGATCTTCACAAAGTTCGAGAGCTTTTTTCGCTTCAAGGCGGATTTGTTCAAGCTGCTCTTTCATTTTTTTAAGGCTCCTTTTTTGTTTCAGTTTTTTGCGTTTTGTTTATGAGCTTCTGCCTGTTGTTTTTGCGAAAAAAGGGCAAAAAAAAATCCCCGCCCCAAGCCGCAATATGGGACGAAGACTCATAAACAAAAAATTCTCCGCGGTACCACCCGCATTCCCGATAAAAAATCGGGCACTTAATAAAGCGTGTAACGGCGCCGCCCGTCGATGCCTAATCCCGAAACGGTTTCAGCAAAGCCGCTCGCGGGTGAACTTCAGAAAAACCTTATCCGCAGGAAAGCTTTCAGCCGGTGACTTTCCCTCTCTTTTCGGAAAAATGATTCCTACTCTCCCGGTCAATGCGTTATAAGTATTAACAACAAAAGAGATAATAACATAATTAAAAACAATTTTCAAGCCCTTTTTCGATTGAAAATTACAGATGTGGTGATATAATAAATAAAAACGAAACAAACCGCGGAGCGATTCATTCCTATTTAACAAAATGCGCGAAAAAAAGGAGGTATCTCCATGAAAATACTTACCGTTGAACAGATGAAGGCGGAGGAACGCCTTTCGGACGAAATGGGCGTCACCTATCAGCGCCTTATGGAAAATGCCGGCTGTGCGGCCGCCGCTTTTATCAGAAAAACGCTTTCAAGCGTTGCGGGGCGTAATTTTATGATTTTCTGCGGAAGCGGAAACAACGGCGGCGACGGCTTCGTCGTCGCGAGAAAGCTTTTCGAGGAAAAAGCCAACGTGATAGTCGTTCTCTGCGGCGGAATGCCCAGAAGCGACGAAGCAAAATATATGTATAACTGCCTTATTCAGGCGCATATAACGGTGCTGGATTTCGATATGGACCGCAGGAAGGTGGATACCTTTCTTGAGGGTGCGGATATAATAATCGACGCCCTTTTCGGAACGGGTTTCGCCGGAGAATTCCGGGCGCCGTACGATGAAACAGCAAAAATGATAAATTCCGCCCTTTCCGTAAGGATATCCCTCGATATTCCCAGCGGCGTCAACGCGGAAACAGGTCTTGCGGCGAAGGATTCGGTCAAAGCGAATTTTACCGTTGCCTTTGAAGCGGCAAAACCCGGGCATATTCTTCTTCCCGGAAGAGAATTTTGCGGAAAAACAGAAGTCGTTGATATCGGTATCCCCCATGAAGTGCGTGCGCAGACGGAGCAAAATTGTTTCGCCGCCGGGGAGGAAATGGTGTTTTCATCCATTCGCCGCAGACCGAGATTCAGCAACAAGGGAACTTATGGAAGGCTTCTTTGCATAACCGGTTCGGCGAATTTTCCCGGGGCGGCGGCGCTTTCTGCCATGGGCGCTTTGCGTTCCGGAGCGGGTATAACCACAGTTGCCACGACGGAAAAGGTCGTTTCTATGATAGCTTCCCGCATTCCGGAGGCGACTTTTCTTCCTCTTCCGGAAAACGGTGACGGAACCGTTTCTGCCGACGCGAGGGAAAAGCTCCTGCCTATGCTTAAAAAAGTGGACGCGGTGCTTATGGGCTGCGGACTCGGAAGGGGCGAGGATATCGCCGGACTGGTGGAGTTCGTGCTCGAAAACGCGGACTGCACGGTGGTTCTTGATGCGGACGGGCTGAACTGCATTGCGGGAAATCCGGAGGTGCTCCGAAAGGCGAGGAAGATGCCAATAATCACCCCGCACATGGGAGAAATGGCAAGGCTTTGCGGGATTTCCATTCCGGAAACCGTTGACGGGCGCATAAAGATCGCTTCTGAAACGGCGAAAAAATACGGTGCCATAGTTGTGCTGAAGGACGCGACGACAGTTATTGCGGAGCCGAACGGCGACGTTTATTTCAACACCACGGGAAATCCCGGGCTTTCTAAAGGAGGCAGCGGGGACTGCCTTGCGGGAATGATAGCTTCCTTTGCGGCACAGGGATTCATTGAAACAGCCTGCGCCGTTTGCGGAGTTTATCTCCACGGTCTTGCGGCGGACAGAGCCGCAAAGGAGCTTTCGGAATACGGAATGCTCCCGAGCGATATCCCGACCTATCTTTGCAAAATTTTTGCGGAAAAAGGACTTTGATGAATAAAAACCTCCCTCTGCGGATATAAATCAATATCTGCGAAGGGAGGCTTTTTTTATGAAAAGACTGTTTCTTATATTTGCGCTGATTTTTTCGCTTTGCGGGTGCTCGAGTTCCGTTTCTGCCGACCCGAAAGAGGTCGCAGAGGCTTTTCAGGGAGATTTTTCCGCGAAGGCGGAAGCCGTTTTCGGCGGGAACAAAACCGGTATGAGCATCAGCAAAAACGGCATGAGCATCAGCATTTTGCTCGATTATCCGGCGGAACTCGCGGGAATGGGGATCGAGCTTTCCGATGAGCACGCGGTGGTCACATATCAGGGAATGGAGCAGGAGATAGACACCGATTCGCTTCCGGAGGGGACGCCTTTTTTGCTTCTTCGTAAGCTTTTTGAGGAGCTTGGGAGCGCCGGCGAATTCAACCTGAGCACAGACGGCGGGAACGTCATTGCAGAGGGAGATGATTTTACGGCGGTTCTTTCCATGGATGATTTTTCGCTTACAAGCGCATCATTTGAGGACTATGCGACGGAATTTTCTTTTTCGGAATGGGTCTTTTGCGGCGCCGAATAAAATTTTTTGATAAATTTTTCAAAAAAGGCTTGCATTTTTCTCTGGATTGCGCTATAATAACCCTTGCTCAGCTATGGACGGTTAGCTCAGCTGGTAGAGCTTCCGCTTGACGTGCGGAAGGTCACAGGTTCGAGTCCTGTACCGTCCACCATT
>CAZOOL010000143.1:0-3755 GCA_964581405.1 uncultured Oscillospiraceae bacterium
CCACAAGAAAGATTATCAGATCGCAACTGCAATCTCCCTTGGCCTCCGCAAAATTGGTGCGGAAACCCTTCAGCCCGACAATGCAGCAACCCGCGGCAAAATCGCAAAGATTGCTCACATGGTCGAGGTCACCGAAGTAGAAGAATAAGGAGGTGCACCGATATGAAACTTCATGAACTTGCACCGGCACCCGGCGCAAACAGCGAAAGCTACCGCAGAGGTAGAGGCCACGGTTCCGGCAACGGCAAAACCGCTGGTAAAGGTCATAAAGGTCAGAAAGCCCGTTCCGGCGGCTCTATCCGCCCCGGATTTGAAGGCGGCCAGATGCCTCTCCAGAGACAGATTCCGAAACGCGGTTTCAAAAACATTTTTGCAACCCAGTATGCAATCGTCAACGTTGGCGATCTTGAAATCTTTGAAAACGGAACTGTTGTTAATGAGCAGACCCTCGTAGAAGCAGGTCTTCTCAAAAAGACTCTTGACGGAGTCAAGGTTCTCGGCAAAGGCGAGCTCACTAAACAGCTCACCGTAGAAGTAGCTGCTTTCTCCGAGTCTGCTAAGCAGAAAATCGAGGAGGTTGGCGGAAAGGCCGAGGTGAAATAAAGATGTTTGATGTTTTCAAGAATGCATGGAAAGTAGAAGACCTTCGCGAGAAAATCCTTTATACTCTCCTCATTATTGTCATCTTCCGTCTTGGTTCTGCAATCCCGGTTCCCTTCCTTGAAACTTCCACCCTTGCAGCAATGCTCAGTGCAAACTCCGGCAACCTGCTCGGATATCTGAATATGCTCACCGGTGGCGCACTTTCTCAGGCGACTGTATTTGCACTTTCCATTTCGCCTTACATCACTGCATCCATCGTAATTCAGCTCCTTACTGTTGCAATTCCCGCACTTGAGAGAATGGCAAAAGAAGGTCCTGAAGGCCACAAAAAAATCAACAAGATCACCCGTTTCACCACGGTTGGTCTTGCCCTGATTCAGGCTTATGCTTACTATGTAACTCTTAACAGTTACGGTGCAGTTGAATCTTTCGACAATACTTGGGAAAATGTTCTCGTAGTTGTTACTATCCTGTTCATGTTCACCGCTGGCTCCATGCTCGTCATGTGGCTTGGTGAAAGAATTGATGAAAAAGGTATCGGAAATGGTATTTCCATGATCCTCTTTGCAGGTATCGTTTCCGGTGGTCCCACTCTTGTTTCCACCCTTTGGGGCTACCTTACCAGCGGAGAAGCAAAATATTACTTCTTCGTTCCGGCACTTGTCATCATCTTTGTTTTGCTCATCGCTTTTATCGTTCTTATGAACCAGGCTGAGCGCCGTATTCCTGTTCAGTACGCAAAACGCGTTGTTGGACGCAAACAGTATGGCGGCCAGTCCAGCCACATTCCGGTAAAAGTTTCCATGGCAGGCGTACTTCCGATTATCTTCGCGGGTGCGATTCTTGCTATTCCTTCCACCATTGAGGCATTTGTAACCGTTAAAGAAGGCGGTTTCTGGGATGGATTCTTCAACATGTTCGATCAGGGCGGTTGGTTCTATTCCGTTCTCTACTTTGTTCTCATCGTGGCATTCAGCTATTTCTATATAGCAATTCAGTACAATCCTGTTGAGATGGCTAACAACCTTCAGAAGAACAACGGCGCGATCCCCGGAATTCGTCCCGGTAAACCTACCGCAGACTTCATTTCCAGAATCATCGGCAAGATTACCTTCATCGGTGCAATGTTCCTCGGCGTTGTTGCACTTCTTCCCACCATCATCGGTGCCATTTCCGGCATCAGCAACGTAACCATCGGCGGTACCACCATTATCATCGTTGTTTCTGTTGCACTTGAGACCGCAAGAAACCTTGAGTCCCAGATGATGATGAGACATTACAAAGGATTTCTTGAATAATTAATAGGAGGTATATCCATGAACCTTATTCTTCTTGGGGCTCCCGGTGCAGGAAAAGGAACTCAGGCCGAAATTCTTAAAGAGAAACTCGGAATTCCGACTATAAGCACAGGTAACATCCTGCGTGAGGCAGTTAAAAACGAAACTCCGCTTGGACTTGAAGCAAAAGGATACATGGACGCCGGAAAACTTGTTCCGGATGCTCTTGTTATCTCCATTATCGAGGAGCGCCTTACCAAGGATGACTGCCAGAACGGTTTCATCCTTGATGGTTTTCCCCGCACCATTCCTCAGGCAGAAGCCCTCGAGGAAGGCGGCGTAAGAATTGACAAAGCGCTTGAAATCGCAGTTTCTGACGATGTCATCGTTTCCCGTCTTTCCGGCCGCAGAGTGTGCCACGGATGCGGTGCTCCCTACCATATGATTTCCTGTCCTCCTCCGGCTGATAACATCTGCCCGAAATGCGGCGGAGAGATTATCACCAGAAAGGACGATCTTCCGGAAACCATTAAGCACAGACTTGAGGTTTATCATGAGCAGACCGAGCCGCTTAAAGGTTTCTATGGAGAAAAAGGCAAGCTTGCAGTAGTGAACGGCGAAAACGGAATCGAAGAAACCACTCGCCTTTCCCTGGAAGCTTTGGGGGTCTGAATCATGGTGATCCTGAAAACCGCAGGCGCGATCAAAAAGATGCGTGAAGCCGGAAGACTTTCGGCTCTCGCTCTTCAGGTCGGCGGCGAAGCTGTTGTTCCCGGTATCACTACCGCGGAAATCGACAGAATAATTCATGATTTCATCGTGAAGCAAGGGGCAACCCCCTCGTTCCTGAATTTATACGGTTTTCCCGCCAGCGCATGCATCTCGGTGAATGATGAGCTTATCCACGGTATCCCCGGAAACAGGGTCATCAAGGAAGGCGATATCGTTTCCATCGACGTCGGTGCATGCCTGGATGGTTACCACGGCGACAACGCTGCAACTTTTGTAGCGGGAGAAACCTCTGAAGAAGCAATGAAGCTTCTCGACGTTACCAAACAAAGCCTTTATAAAGGAATTGAAATGGCGACAGTCGGCCACAGGGTCGGGGATATCTCCAATGCCGTACAGACTTACTGTGAGGACCGCGGCTATTCGGTCGTCCGCGAATTTGTCGGACACGGGGTCGGCCGCAGCGTCCACGAGGACCCGGAGGTGCCGAATTTCGGCGCGGCTGGTCATGGACCGAGGTTGGTGAACGGAATGGTCATCGCCATCGAGCCCATGATAAATGCCGGAACAAGGTTTGTTTCGACGGATTCGAACGGATGGACAGTAAGAACCAAAGATGGCAAACTATGTGCCCATTTTGAGCATACCATCGCCATCACAGAAGACGGTCCGATTATTCTGACCGACCCGAACTGATGAGGTGAAATATGCTCGGACAGGTTGTTTTGTCAAAAGCGGGTAAAGACCGCGGCAGTTTCTACGCAATAGTGCTTGAGGATGAAGAATTTGCATTTATTGCCGACGGCAGACTCCGCAAAGTCGAAAAACCCAAACGCAAGCGTAAAAAACATCTCGCTCCGACCAAAACGGTTTTGGAAAAAGATGCTTTAGAAACAAACAGAAAGCTCGCTTCGGCGCTTTCAAAATTCAATGAAATTGACGAGGGAGGGAATTAAGCTTGGCCAAAGAAGATGTTATTGAAATCGAGGGTACTGTTGTGGACTCCCTTCCCAACGCCCAATTCAAGGTCGAGTTGCCCAACGGCCACCAAATTTTAGCTCATATCTCCGGAAAACTTCGTATGAACTACATCCGAATCCTTCCCGGAGACAAGGTAACAGTCGAAATGTCGCCTTACGACCTTAC
>CAZOOL010000144.1:0-3745 GCA_964581405.1 uncultured Oscillospiraceae bacterium
AAACGGTAATTTTGCAGATGCAGGGGCGGCCACACAGGACCGCCCCTGCGACGTTTCCGATAATGCACTTCAAAACCAAACAATAATTTAACAATATTTCTTAATTTTGTCGTTTTTTGTGGAATTGTTTATTTAATTCTGTTATAATGTACATAATATTATGCGCTTTTTTGCGCCGAAAGGATTTTTTTATGAAAAAAAGAAAAAAACGTTTTGGCGACCGCTATGACGGTTATCGTGTCTGTTCTTTATCGCCGATGACTTATATCACTCCTTTCATTATGAAAACAAGGAACGATTCCTCAAACTTTTTTGCCGGTTCCATCGAACTGGGACGAATTGAAAATTATATAAAGAAAAAACGCCGCGAGGACGGACTTTCCGGCTTCGGCTTTCTCCATGTATTAATTGCGGCCTATGTCCGCCTCATCTCCCAAAAACCCGCCATGAACCGATTTATCGCGGGTCAGAGGATATATCAGCACGGCGATGAAATCTCCATCAGCATGATGGTAAAGAAAAGCATGGAGCTCAACGCCCAGGAATCCGCCGTCAAGGTCTTTTTCAGTCCCGGGGATACCGCAGATGACGTCTATCGCAAAATGGACGAAGCCGTCGAAATCGCAAGGCAGTCCGGAGATTCCAACCTTTTCGATAAGGTCGCCAAGGTCATAAACTATATGCCCGCACTTATTCTCAGGGCATTCGTTGCATTACTAAGCTTCCTTGATTATTTCGGTCTTATGCCGAAAATAATACATAAAGCTTCTCCTTTCCATTGCAGTGCCTTTATCACCAATCTCGGCTCTCTCGGAATCCCGCCCATATACCATCACCTTTATAACTTCGGCACCTGCCCGATATTCATTTCCTTCGGCGCAAAACGCACCGCGCTGGAGGTCCAGAAAGACGGCAGCGTCGAAAAACATAAATATATCGACTTCACCATTGTATGCGATGAGCGAATCACCGACGGACATTATTACGCCAATGCGTTCAAGCAGCTCGACTGGATTCTCCGCCATCCGGATTCCCTCGATGAAAAACCCGAACAGATAATCGAAGACGTTGACTGACCACAAAGGAGATTTTTCTATGAAACTCAATTATAAGCGCACCCTTCTTGTGGGTCTTGCTTTTCTTTCCATCTGCACCTTCTGGCAGGCTTATGACAGCATTATCCCGCTGATCCTTAAAAACACCTTCCACGTAGGCGAAACCGCCACCGGCCAGATAATGGCCGTTGACAATATGCTCGCGCTTTTTATGCTCCCGCTCTTCGGTTCCCTTTCCGATAAGACCCATACCGCCCTCGGAAAACGCACTCCCTTCATCATCTGCGGAACCGCCGTTGCGGTCGCAAGCATGCTTTTCCTCCCCTATTTTGACAATACCGAAAACCTTCTGGGCTTTGCCGTCTGCCTTGGCATAACCCTTCTCGCTATGGCGACCTACCGTTCTCCCGCTGTTTCCCTTATGCCGGACGTAACGCCGAAGAAACTCCGCAGCAAGGGCAACGCCGTCATCAACCTTATGGGTGCCGTCGGCGGAGTTATCGCCCTTGCGCTCATAAGCTTTCTTGTTCCGAAGGAAGGCAAGCCGAACTATTTCCCCATCTTCCTCATCATTGCGGGCATCATGATTGCTGCGGTTATCGTACTTGTTCTCACCGTCCGCGAAAATAAGCTTGTTAAGGAAATGGAAGAAACCGGCGGTTATGAAAGCACCGAAGCGGAGCTCAACGAGGAATATTCCAAAGGCAAAAAAATGCCCAAGGAAATTTTCAAAAGCCTTGTTTTTATGCTTCTTTGCGTTGCTTTCTTCTTTGTCGGCTATAACGCCGTCACCACCTTCTTCAGCCTTTATATGACCAATTACCTCAACGTTCAGGGCGGAAGCTTCGCAAACTACCTCATGGTCGCAACCGTCTGTTCCATCATCTCCTATATCCCTTCAGGCATGATTGCAACCAAATTCGGACGCAAAAAAGCCATCATGATCGGACTCGCAGTCATGACAGCCTGCTTCCTCGTGATGTCCTTCTTCAGAAGCGCCGGCATTTTCCTTATTCCGTTCTTTGTAATAATCGGCTTCGGTTATGCCTGCGTTATCGTAAACACCTTCCCGATAATCTGGGAAATGAGCCAGGGCAGCGATATCGGCAAGTACACCGGTTTTTATTATACCGCCTCCATGGCGGCGCAGATCGTCACCCCCATGCTCGCGGGCTTTTTCATCGAAAAGCTCAACAACTACGGCGTGCTCTTCCCCTATGCGGTCATTGCTGAAATAATCTCCTTCCTCATGCTCCTTATGGTAAAACACGGCGACAGCAAACCCGTTGCCGTTAAAGATAAACTTGAAGCCCTTGATGTAGGAGGCGACGACTGATGATTGAAAACCCCGTGCTCACCGCCGTCATCATGGTGCTCATAATTATTTTTCTCGTGCTCGCCTGCGCTTTTGTTTTCCTCACGACCCCAAACAAGTTCCGCTTTTTCGATCTTCCGACGGTTTACTGCCACAGGGGATATTTCAACAACGAGGATATCCCGGAAAACAGCCTTTCCGCTTTCCGAAAAAGCGCTGAAAACGAACTCGCCGTGGAGCTCGACGTCCGCCCCACAAAGGACGGTGAAATCGTCGTTTTCCACGACAAAAACGTAAAACGCATGTGCGGCGTTGAAAAAAACGTAAGCGAAATGACCTTCGCGGAGCTTTCGGAGCTTCGCCTCCTCGGTACTGACGAAAAAATCCCTCTTTTCACCGAGGCTATGGAAGTCTGCGCCGGCGTTCCCATCTACTGCGAGATAAAAACCGATTCCACCGCCATCGACTCGGAATTCCTCGAAAAGGTCTATGGACTTATGCAGACTTATGAGGGTCAGATAGTCGCCGTCAGCTTCAATCCCTACGTGCTCCAGTGGTTCAAGCTCAATCACCCGGAAATCATCCGCGGTCAGCTTTCCGCAGGAAAAAATCACATCGGCATGAAGGGCTTTTCCGCATTCGCCCTTTCAAATCTGCTCACCAACTACGCCGCGAAGCCGGATTTCATCTCCTACCGTTTCGATGACAAAAGCCTCGGCTTTTCCCTTTGCCGTTTTTACGGAACAAGGCTCGTCGGCTGGACTGTCCGCTCCATGGACGACGTTGAAAAAGCCGCCTACGCGGGTTATTCAACCTTCGTCGGCGAAAAATTTGATATGACCGAGGTGTGAATTTCTTGAAAAAGGACGAAAAAACCAACGTCATGCGCATACTTGACCAGAAAAAAGTTGCGTATATCCCCCACGGCTATGAAATTGCCGAAGGCGCACCCTGCGATGCCGTAACCGTTGCCGGGCTCATCGGCAAGGACGTGAGCACCGTTTACAAAACCCTCGTGCTCAAAGCCGGAAAAGGCAATTTTTACGTTTTTGTCGTTCCCGGGGCAGAGCGGCTCGACTATAAAAAAGCCGCAAAAGCCGTCGGCGAAAAGAGCGTTGCAATGGTTCTTTCCGCCGATTTGCTCGGACTTACGGGCTATATCCACGGCGGCTGCTCACCCATCGGAATGAAAAAACAGTTCCCGACGGTTTTCCATGAAGCCGTGCTCGATCTGAGCACCGTCACCGTCAGCGCCGGAAAAATCGGCAGACAGGTGGAAATGGCTCCCGCGGATTTAATATCTTTGATCAATGCAAAAACGGCAGATATAATTGTCGAGGAATAAATCATTTGCGGCAGGGCGTTCGCCCTGCCG
>CAZOOL010000145.1:0-3692 GCA_964581405.1 uncultured Oscillospiraceae bacterium
AACAAACTGGACAGGGTTATCCCTCTTTCGTCATTTGCTCCGCAAATGCCACCTTTTGCTCGCCGCAGACGGCAGACCCCTCTGTCCGCTTTGCGGACATCTCCCCTAGCAGGGGAGTCTCCTCTGGGAAGGCTAAAGCGGAACGGAACGGTCAAGACCGTTCCCTGCGATTTACCTTTATCCGTCATTGCTTCGCAATGTCATCTTTTCCAAGGGAAGGCTTTACGGATTTTGGGATACAAAATCCGATGCTCATAAAAACTGCGGACAAAAAAACAGAGGCACTTCCTTAAGAAATGCCTCTCTTCGTCCGCATTTTTTGTTTTCAAAGCAGGGGACGCTTGCTCGCGCCGGTTTTATTTCATTTTATTGCGGAGCCTTTCGATCTCCCTTTTGTGGAAATCGACCCATTCGCCCTCGGTTATGTTCCAATCCGTTTCACAGAGTTTAATGGCGGCTTTTCGCATTTCTATGGCCTTTTCATAGTCGCCCTGTATTTCCGCGATGAGGGACATGGATTCGGGGTGATCCATATATTTCGGAGAAGGCTGCATTTCAAAAGCCTTTTCATAACAAAGCATGGCTTCGTCATAACGGCAGAGCCGGGCAAGGCAATCCGCCTTACTGGCCCAGGAAAGCCAGTTGTCGAATTCTTCGGTCATGTGTTCCCAATGCTCAAGGGCCTTCGGAAGGTCACATTCCGCCTTGGAAATAAGCCCAAGATAAAGGTCAGTGCGCATGGAATGTTCGATTTTGTCCATTTTCCAAAGATATTCCTTTGCTTCTTCGGTGCGCCCGTCTTCAATAAGAAGATCCATAATCCAAAGATAGGTACGCGGATTTTCCGGATGGATTTTTATGAAATCCTTATAAAAATCAATGGCTTCAACGTGATTCGAAGCGTTGTAGTCAAGATATTTTCCGCCGTCTGCATCAAAAATTACGTTATGGGCGGGTTTTTCGTCCGGGTTGAGAAGAAGGGCTTCTCTGCCGGTTTTGCCGGCAATTTCGCTGTATTCCGCCGCGCGTTTTGAATAAAGCTGGGCAAGAACAAGGGTTGCCCTTGCCTTCGTTTTTTCTTCGCCGATTTTATCTTTAAGAAAACTTTCGGATGCGGAAAAATCCTTTTCCGGAATAAAATGGGAAGCTTCGATCATATTTTCTATGCGCTCCATGCGGCTTTCATCGCTCATGGAAAAAAGCTCGTCAATGGAAACACCGAAAAGAACGGAAATTTCCGGCAAAAGCTGTATATCAGGCATTGTCGTTCCGCTTTCCCATTTTGAAACGGCTTGGGGAGAAACGGAAAGTTCGCTTCCGAGTTCTTCCTGAGTCATATTGCGCGCTGTGCGAAGTTGTTTTATCTTTGCGCCGATTTCTATATTCATAATATCAGCTCCTTTCGCTTTCAATTATAAAAAACGCACCGGTCAGATTCAATGACCGGTGCGTTGATTTGATTAAACCGCGGGTTGCGTTACTCCGAATCCTGTTTTTGCTGTTTCATGCGGCGGAAATAGGAACTCATTTCGTCCGCAAGACCGGCAAGGCGGTTGAGAAGCTTTGAATAATCCCGGAGCATCTCGTCGTCCTCGAATCCTTTATATACTATGTCGTGGTCGATTTCGCCCCAGCCTTCTTCAAAAAGGGTGCGGCCCTGGATCTCGATATAGTATCCGTTATATTTGACGTTGTAATGAAGGGAACGATAGATGCCGTCTTTTACGATTTCGATTTCACCGTCATCGTAAATTTTGCTGTCTCCGGCGCGTTTATAAGCTTTCGGAGTTTCCGTAATATAATTATGCTTCGGATTTTCGTCGAAATCCTCAAGCCGGTTTTTGATATATTTTCCCGGATCGTTTTCGAGCCGGCTCGTGATATAACGGTGGAAATGAATCCAGTCTTCGCGGTAGAGGAAAAACACCCTTATTCCGATGAGATCCGTCACGAACTTATAATAGTTGGTGTGATCCAGTTTGGCAAATTTTTCGGGGTTTTCCCTGCGCTTGCGGACTATTTTTTCAAGCAGATGACCGGCTTCCTTTGTGCGGTAGCGGTAGGAATGGATGCCGGCTCTTTCGATATCATAAAGAAATTCATCAATGAAGTTTTTGCTGACGTCGTGGAGCTTCTGCTCGATTTTAAGGTATTCTTCCTCAATAAGGGAGAGCTCTTCCCAAGAAATATCCGCTTCGGTCAAATCCCGTTCCGTCAAATTGTATGCTGCAAAAAAATCCTGTTTATCCATAAAGCTGCACTGCTTTCTTTCGGCTGAACTGATGACAGGGCGGCAATATGATTAAACGGCGAGCTGGGCGATGGCCTCTTTGAGGGCATCGACCTTGTCGGTTTTCTCCCAGGAAACCCCAAGCTCCTCGCGTCCCATATGACCGTAAGCGGCAAGGCTGCGGTAGATGGGCTTGCGAAGGTCGAGAGCCTTGATGATTGCTGCGGGACGAAGATCGAAAACCTTCTGAACAGCCTCGGAAATGGCTTCATCGGAATATTTGCCGGTGCCGAAGGTGTCGATCATTACAGAAACGGGGTGAGCAACGCCGATGGCGTATGCGAGCTGGATTTCACAGCGTTCGGCAAGACCGGCGGCAACAACGTTCTTTGCGACCCATCTTGCGGCGTATGCGGCGGAACGGTCGACCTTCGTCGGGTCTTTGCCGGAAAATGCGCCGCCGCCGTGGCGGGAATAGCCGCCGTAGGTATCAACGATGATTTTGCGTCCGGTAAGGCCGCTGTCGCCGTGAGGACCGCCTACAACGAAGCGCCCGGTGGGGTTGATGAAGACCTTGGTATTTTCGTCCATGAGCTCTGCGGGGATCACAGCGTCTATGACGTGTTCTTTTACGTCGCGGCGAATGGTTTCGAGGGAAACCTCGGCGCTGTGCTGGGAGGAAATTACAACAGCCTCGATGCGGACGGGTCTGTTGCCGTCGTATTCAACGGTTACCTGGCTTTTGCCGTCGGGACGAAGGTAGGGAAGGGTTCCGTTTTTGCGGACTTCGGTGAGGCGGAGGGCAAGCTTGTGGGCAAAGCTGATGGGCATGGGCATAAGCTCGGGGGTTTCGCTGCAGGCGAAGCCGAACATCATTCCCTGGTCGCCGGCGCCGGTGGTATCCGCATCATCTGCGGAACCGGATTTCTGTTCGTCTGCGGAGTCAACGCCAAGGGCGATATCGGCGGACTGACCGTCGATGGAGGTGATAACGGCGCAGCTGTCGCAGTCAAAGCCGTATTTTGCGCGGTCATAACCGATTTCACGAACGGTTTCGCGGACTATCCCTTGGATATCAACGTATGCGTTGGTGGTGATTTCGCCCATTACGGAAACGATGCCGGTGGTGCAGGTGGTTTCGCAGGCTACGCGGGAATCGGGGTCTTTTTCAAGAAGCGCGTCAAGAATCGCATCGGAAATCTGGTCGCAAATTTTATCGGGATGACCTTCGGTGACGGATTCGGAAGTGAAGAAATGTCTGCTCATTTTTCTGATTTCCTTTCTTTTCTATCTATATATTTTGGTTGGGTAATAAAAAAAGCGCCCGAAGAACGGGCGCCGCTTGAATAAACGTTTTTACCGTTCCTCATCTTTCGGAATAAATCCGCAGGAATTAGCACCACACTTAACGCAGGTTGCCGGGCTTCAAAGGGCCTGTCCCTCAGCCGCTCTTGATAAGGCT
>CAZOOL010000146.1:0-3655 GCA_964581405.1 uncultured Oscillospiraceae bacterium
TCCCTTTGACAAGGGAGGTAAGCGCTCCGCGTTTCTTGATTATCCCTCTTTCGTCATTTGCTCCGCAAATGCCACCTTCCCATTCGGGAAGGCTGAAGCGGAATGGAGTAGGTGTAACATTTGTTATCCTTTCTGAATTGGACGGGGTAATTTTTCTCTCTCTAAAATACTTAAAAACATTCTGCATTTTGCGTTTTGCACTATGCATTATATAAGAGGTGTCCTATGTTACTGAACTTTATGGACAGCGTTCCGCAGTTCCGACAGGTGCTCTCTGCGCTTGGGCGGAGTTTTTCCATGCCCGTTTTTGCGGCTGGAGTTTCCGGCGCGGAGCGCGCCATGCTCGCCTACGGAATTTATGAAAAATACGGAAAACCCGTGCTCATAATAACGCCGGACGAACCTTCCGCAACTCGTCTTTCGGAAGATATCGCCCAGCTTTGCCCCGGGGATAAGGTCGCTTTGTATCCCATACGCGACCTTCGGTTCCGCAGCGCGGAAAGCTCTTCCGCCGAATACGAACAGCGCCGGCTTTCGGTGCTCGGACGTATTCTCGATGGTTCCTGCGGGATAGTCGTTTCCTCTGTCGAAGCGGCTCTGCAATACACTATTCCGCCCGGCACATTCAGATATAATACTTTTTCCATAAAACGCGGCTGTTCCTATGATATGGAGGAGCTTTCCAAAATTCTTTCCCGTGCAGGTTACGAGCGCCGTGCTCAGGTTGACGGTCCCTGTCAGTATTCAGTCCGCGGCGGTATCCTTGACTTTTTCTCTCCGCAGGCACAAAGTCCCGTGCGAATTGAATTTTGGGGCGACGAGGCGGATTCCGTCGCCGTTTTTGACCTTGAAACCCAGCGCAGAACAAAGGAAATCGACGAAGCCTTCATAGCTCCCGCAAGGGAAGTCCTTCCGGATTCCAAAGAGATGCTCATAAAGGTGCTCAAGGATGCTCACGCAAAACAAAAAGGGAAACACGGCGTGCTCGCAAAGAAGAATATCGAAGCGGATCTCGAAAGGCTTGATGCAGGCTTGGGCGTTTTTGCTCCGGATAGGTATATTCCGCTTGTTTATAAGTTCCCCGCAACGCTTTTCGACTATATCCCCGACGGCGTCATGCTCATCAGCGAATTTGTAAAGCAAAAAGAGGTGCTCAAAACCCTTTCCATCCAGCAAAACGAGGATATTTCCATGCTTTTCGAGGAAGGAATACTCTTCCCCGGCTGCGAGGAATTCAGTCTTGATTATACCGCCTATTGCTCAGTTCTCGATGAGGGCACCACGGTGCTCATGGATTCTTTCCTTAGAAGCGTGAACGACCTTCATATCCGCACCGTCGCGGATTTCGGTGCCATGAGCCTTTCTCTCTGGAACGGTGATTTTGAATCGCTTACCGAAGACCTCAGGGATTACGCCGCAAGAAATTACAGCGTCGCCGTTCTTTGCGGAACAGAAAGAGCAGCTCACGCCCTTACCGCTGACCTTTGCACCAGCGGCATCAACGCCGCCTTTACAAAGGACGCAAAAATATCTTCCGGAACGGTCTTTGTAATGGAGGGCTGCCTTTCCTCCGGATTTGAAATTCCCCTCGGAAAAATCGCCGTCATAAGTCAGGGGCGCTCCAATATTTCCGAAAAAAAGCGCAAAAAGTTCAAAAAGTCAGAAAATCCGCTCAAAAGCCTTTCGGATATAACCCCCGGTGATTACGTTGTTCACGTCACGAACGGAATCGGCATTTTTCAGGGCATCGTAAAACAGGATATCCGCGGCGTGGTAAAGGATTATATCGCTATCCGCTACGCCGGAACGGATATGCTCTATGTTCCCGTCACCCAGCTTGACCTTGTTTCAAAATACGTCGGCCCGAAGGATGACAAAGCGGTCAAGCTCAATAAGCTCAATTCCGCCGAATGGCAAAAAACCCGCAGCAGGGTAAAAGCCGCCGTTCAGGATATGGCAAAGGAACTCATCGCACTTTATTCCAAGAGAATGAGAACCGAAGGCTATGCTTTTTCGGAAGATACGGACTGGCAGAGGGATTTTGAGGAACGCTTCCCATATGAGGAAACGGATGACCAGCTCCGCTGTATCGAGGAAATAAAGCGCGATATGGAAACCGCCCGCCCCATGGACAGACTTCTTTGCGGCGACGTCGGCTTCGGCAAAACGGAAGTTGCCATCCGCGCCGCTTTCAAAGCCGTCATGGACGGAAAACAGGTCGCGGTTCTCGTGCCGACGACCATACTTTCATGGCAGCATTACCAGACCTTCCTCCAGCGCATGGACGGCTTTCCAATTACCGTCGAGCTTCTTTCCCGCTTCAGAACTCCAAAACAGCAGGAAAAGATCCTTACCCGCCTTCGCAGCGGCGAAATTGATATAATCATCGGCACCCACCGCATTTTGCAGAAGGACGTCATTTTCAAGGATCTCGGTCTTTGCATCATCGACGAGGAACAACGCTTCGGCGTCGCCCATAAAGAAAAAATGAAGGAGATGAAGGCTTCCGTTGACGTTCTGACCCTTTCCGCAACGCCCATTCCGAGAACTCTCAATATGGCCATGAGCGGCATAAGGGATATGTCCACCATCGAGGAAGCCCCCACCGACCGCCATCCTGTCCAGACCTACGTTATGGAATATGACAGAGGAGTCGTTATAGAGGCCATCCGCAAGGAACTGCGCCGCGGCGGGCAGGTTTTTTACCTCCATAACAACACCGAAAGTATCATCGGCTGTGCTGCCCGGCTGCAGCAGGATCTTCCGGAAGCGAGAATTGCCTATGCCCACGGAAAAATGAGCGAGGAAGAGCTTTCGGATATCTGGCAGAGCCTTCTTGACCACGAAACGGATATCCTCGTCTGCACCACCATCATCGAAAGCGGCATCGACGTTCCTTCCTGCAATACTCTTATCATCGAAAACGCCGACCATCTCGGTCTTTCCCAGCTTTATCAGCTCCGGGGCAGGGTCGGGCGTTCCAATCGCCACGCCTTTGCCTATTTCACCTTCACCAGGGGAAAGGCCATCAGCGACATCGCCCAAAAGCGCCTTTCAGCAATAAGGGATTTCACCCAGTTCGGCTCCGGCTTCAAAATCGCCATGCGCGACCTTGAAATACGCGGCGCGGGAAATATTCTCGGCGCAAACCAGCACGGTCATATGGAATCCGTCGGTTACGAAATGTATATGCGCCTTCTTTCCGAGGCCATCGCGGAAGAAAAGGGCGAGGCTCCGCCTCCTTCTCCCGAAGACTGCGCCATTGATATTGCCCTCGACGCCCATATTCCGGAAAGCTATATCAAGAGTCTTAACCAGAGGGTCGATATGTATAAGCGCATAGCTGCAATACGCAATCAGGAGGATAAAGCGGACGTCATCGACGAGCTTATCGACCGTTTTGGCGATCCGCCCGCTTCCGTCATGGGGCTTATAGAGGTTGCAACGCTGCGAAATATGGCTTCTCATCTGGGCATCACGGATATCCGCCAGTTCGATTCTGAGCTGCGCTTCTATCCCAAGGAGCTCGACCTTGAACGCATAAGCATGGCGACCCAGAAAATGCAGGGCCGCCTCACTATGGATCTTATGAGCGCGAAGCCCCATCTTTCCATCAATCTTAAAACGGCGGAACTCCCCATTGAACTTATGAGGA
>CAZOOL010000147.1:0-3653 GCA_964581405.1 uncultured Oscillospiraceae bacterium
CATTGTTCTCACCTCCCAACATTTCTCTTAATTTTGCATATGTACGGTGGAGCTTCGAGCTCACCGTGCCCTGGGGCTTGCCTATCATTTCAGCAATTTCCCGGTTCGTGTAACCATGGAGCACCGAAAGAACGACTATCATTCTTTCCTCACCGTCAAGCTTTGAAAGCGCAGAAGCAAGGCTTGCGCTTTCGGCAATGTCCTCCTCTATGTTTTCCGAACCCTCCTTCGGGGTTTCTATAAGGTCATCAAGATTATAAACGGCTCTTTTTCTTATCACGTTCGAAATCTCTTTCTTGCATCGGACGCTCAAAATCCTGAATGCCCATGGGCAAAAAGCCTCCGGCTTCCGCAGCTTTCCGATCCCGCGGTAAAGTTCAACAAAGGTATCCGAAACGGCATCCGCCGCGTCATCTGCGTTGCCGATGGTATAAAGCGCAAATTTATAAAGATCCTTATAGCAGGAATAATAAAGGTCGGAAAAGGCGTCCTTGTCACCTTTTGACGCCCTGACAACCAAATCAATATCAACTTTCATAACCACACCACCAATCATGGCTATCATTATATTAGTGCAAAAAAACGGCCGTTTTGTTGCATAAAAAACAAAAAATTTTATTTTTTCCGATATAAAGATTATACAGCAAAAATGTGAACATTTTTAAGCTTTTTCGGAATAATTTGTTGTTCCGGTCAATATTTAACTTTTTCTGAAAATATACGCAATCCCGTTTACCGTTTTTGTTGATTTATTTCCGTTTTTGTGGTATAACATTGTCATCGGCACCGATACAACTTTAATACGGAGATGATTTTTATGTTTATGGAAGAACGCCGGCTGGAAATTGCCGAAGCCATAAAGGAAAACGGAAAAATAACCGTTTCCGAAATAACCGAAAAATACGGAATATCCGATGAATCCGCAAGGCGCGATCTTCGGCTTCTCGAACAGGAAAACCTTTGCAAAAGAACCCACGGCGGAGCCATCGCTCTTTCACAGGTCAGCATCCGCCCTGCCCTTGACCGCGACCTTGAAAAAATGCCGGTTTTTGATAATTACCGCGAAATTTCAAAAGAAGCCGCAAAACTCATAAATCCCGGCGATATCGTCTATCTGACCGGCGGCTCCTTCGGCTATATAATGCTCTCCTTCCTGCCCCGTGATTTTAATTATACCGTCGTTATAAACAACGTGGATATCGCAAAAGCCATGCGGGAATTTGATAATATCGACGTTTATCTTGCCGGCGGAAAAATGCGTCAAAGCGGCTCGCTCGTTGACAGTCTGGCGAAGGAATTTGTCAGCCGTATGCATTTCGACATCTGCTTCGTCACCGGAAGCGGCTTTACTGCAAAAAACGGTCTTTCCAACGGCACCGATGAAACCGCCTCTTTCCAGCGAACCGTTATATTCAACAGCCGCAAATGCTGCCTTCTTCTGCCGAGCCATAAAATCGGCGTTGATTCCTTCATCAACGTCTGCGAAGCAAACGTGTTCGATTATATCATAACCGACTGGGACTGCTCCGAAGAACATCTCGCCGCTTTTGATCCGGAAGGCATTTATATCACCGTCGTCGAGGAACCGAAATGAACCGTGAACAGCATCTTCGAAATCTGATTCTGGATAAATATATAAGCCTTCGCAAATTTTCCATAGCGGCGGATATCCCCTATTCTTCCCTGATGACCATTCTCGAACGAGGCGTTTCCGGCGCTTCCTTCGATACGATTATGAAGATTTGCAAAGCGCTTGAAATCGACCCCGACGAGATATAAAATATTGTTTGGTTTTTCAACGCATTATCGGTAACGCCGTAGGGGCGGCTCTAAAAACACGTTCTGCACCTTGGTGAGCTAAATTCAAGTTTATCTTTCCTAAAAAAACAGGCGGAAGCAAAACTTCCGCCTGTTTTTTATTTTCTGCGTAAAATATGCCAGATGTCATTTCCTGTGAAACCGCAGACGCGGTAAAGCCTTTCGGGCCTGCTTTCGCTGTCAAAATCAGCCATTGCACAGAATTCCGCAGGGATTTTTCAGGTATTCTTCAATGCTTATCATTTCCTAAATATTTCTCAATCGCTTCTTTTTCAAAACCGCTGTAAACCTCGGGCGAAATTTCGTTTTTATAAGCTTTTATAAATGTATCAAAACCATAAGTTTTTATATAATGTCCGACGTAAATTCCGGCATAGTCATAACCGCCGTTATCTATAAAATTATCCGGCGTATCCCCGTTTTCGCAAATCCCCGAAATTTCGGAGATCTTCGGGAAATTTTCTCTGCTGATATATTCCGCATCTGTCTGTCCCGCATAAAAAATCGCAATGCCTTCGGCAATCCAGGCTTCATTTTCAGCAATACCGGTTTGCTCATCAAAAATCATATGCACAAGCTCATGCACCGCGACTTTTTCAAGATAGTCCTCGTCGTTTCCGCCTGAAGGCGATATCACACAAATCTTCTTTTCGGCGAAATCCGAGCTTCCGACCATCCATGGCTGATACTCTTCCTCTTTCCTGCCGGTTTCTTTTATGTAATCTTCCGCATTGGCGCACAGACAAAATTTATATTTTGTACCTTTCGGTTCAAACCCGAAACATCCGTGAATTTTGTCATATTTTTCCTCAAGCAGACGTATAAACCTCTCGGCGGTATCCGTATCGCTCTCGTCAAATTCGGAAATAAAATATTTTGATTCTTTAATCATTTTTCCTCCGTCAGAATTCATCCATTTCACTGAAAATCACCCCGTCGGAAGTCGTAACCCCGCCGTAAAGCGCCTCGGTAAATCTTCCGGTGCTCATATAGTGCTCCAATACGCCTTTTGCAGTAAAAGGCATCTCGCGTTCGCAAGCCTTGTCAAACTCAACCCATTCGAGCGTTCCCTCGTCGCAATCTGTTTTAATTTCTGCGCCGTCTTTCAGTTCCGCAAAAAAGTAATAATTCTGTCGGATTTCGCCGTTTTTGTTGCGGAGCGTAACATATCTCATTCTGAAATTATCGAGGTCCTCTTCCGAAAGCCCGATTTCCTCATTCATTTCCCGAAGAATAGCCGCTTTTGCGTTGTTGAGCTCGTCTTTTTCAAAATGTCCGCCGATTCCGCACCATGAAGGCGCAACTACCCTCGACCCGACGCGGTAAAGCATCAGCATTTTTCCCTGATATGTAATATATATCGCCGTCATGTTGCGAAGCTTGCCTTCCATAAGACCAATCCACCTTATAATATGTTGAAATGATTATAGCACAGAAAAAATAAAAACAAAAGAAAAAACCGCTAAGTTTCCTTAGCGGTTTTCTGTGTCGGCATCGACCTATTTTCCCGGGAGGCTGCCCTCCAAGTATTTTCGGCACGAACGAGCTTAACTACTGTGTTCGGGATGGGAACAGGTGGATCCTCGTCGTAATAAACACCGACTATTGGTGACCCGAGGGGGATTCGAACCCCCGTTGCCGGCGTGAGAGGCCGGAGTCTTAGGCCACTTGACCATCGGGCCGGATTGGTGCACCATCAGGGACTCGAACCCGGGGCCCGCTGATTAAGAGTCAGCTGCTCTACCAACTGAGCTAATGGTGCGAATGTAATGGTTGCCTTGAGGAAAACCCTCAAAACTGAAAAAGACGCATGAAAGAATAAGTTGATATCTCGA
>CAZOOL010000148.1:0-3627 GCA_964581405.1 uncultured Oscillospiraceae bacterium
ACTGCTTGGCAACGGTCCCCCTTCCCCTCTGGGAAGGCATATAAACAATAATTTACAATTTAGAAATTTAAGTTGTATTGAAAAAGAAAGCCGCGCGTGATATAATCTAAAAGCTGTTAAAAAACCTTTCGGAGGGATATTTTTATGAATTACGACGTTATCATTATCGGCGCGGGTCCGGGCGGAATTTTTTCTGCTTTTGAACTTGTGAAGCAAAAGCCGGAACTGAAGGTTGCGGTTTTTGAAGCGGGCCATGCCCTTGAAAAACGCCGCTGCCCTATTGACGGAGAAAAGATAAAAACCTGCATCGGCTGTAAAACCTGTTCCATTATGAGCGGCTTTGGCGGCGCGGGCGCTTTTTCCGACGGTAAATATAATATAACCAATGATTTCGGCGGTACTCTTTATGAATATATCGGCAAGAAGAAAGCCCTCGAGCTTATGCGCTATGTCGATGAAATAAATATGACCTATGGCGGCGAAGGCACAAAGCTCTATTCCACCGCCGGAACCAAATTCAAAAAGCTCTGCATCCAGAACGACCTTCATCTTCTCGATGCTTCCGTCCGCCATCTCGGAACCGATATAAACTACGTTGTGCTCGAAAATATATACAACTTCCTCAGGGACAAGGTTCAGTTCTTCTTTGATACCCCTGTCGAAACCGTAAAAGCCGCCGAAGAGGGCTATGAAGTTGTTTGCAGGGAAGGATCTCATACCTGCAAGGACTGCATCATCTCCGTCGGCAGAAGCGGAAGCAAATGGATGGAAAAGGTATGCGGAGAAATGGGAATACCCACCAAATCCAACAGGGTCGATATCGGCGTCCGTGTCGAGCTTCCTGCGGAGGTTTTCTCCCATCTTACCGATGAGCTTTATGAAAGCAAAATCGTTTACCGCACCAAGGAATACGGCGACCTTGTCCGTACATTCTGCATGAACCCCAAGGGCGCGGTAGTAAACGAAAACACCAACGGGATCATCACGGTAAACGGTCACAGCTATGAGGACCCGGCAAAACAGACCGAAAACACCAACTTTGCCCTTCTCGTGGCGAAGCATTTTTCCGAACCCTTCAAGGATTCCAACGGATACGGTGAAAGCATCGCAAGGCTCAGCAATATGCTCGGCGGCGGAGTTATAGTCCAGCGCTTCGGCGACCTTACCCGCGGCCGCCGTTCCACCGAAGACAGGATCGACGGCGCTTTCATCACCCCGACCCTCAACGCGACCCCCGGCGACCTTTCCCTCGTTCTTCCGAAGCGTATTCTCGACGGCATTGTTGAAATGATCTATGCCCTCGATAAGGTCGCGCCCGGAACCGCCAACGACGACACCCTTCTCTACGGCGTCGAGGTCAAGTTCTATAACATGGAGGTTGAGGTAAACGAAAACCTTATGACCAAAAAATACGACGGTCTTTATATCATCGGCGACGGCAGCGGAATCACCCATTCCCTTTCCCATGCTTCCGCCAGCGGCGTTCTCGTCGCAAGGGAAATTGCGAAATAATAAGCAAAAAAAGAATGAAAATGAAAAACCGGGATGCTCCGAAAAAGGAGCACCCCGGTTTTTGTTTTTTTGTGGGTCATTCAATATCTTCCGCTTCGGAAAAAGTTTCGGTTCTGCGGTCAAAGGTGAATTGCTGTCCGCTGTATCCCTTGCCGCCGCCGGTGATAAAAAGAAGCTCGTTCGCCGAATAGCGCATATCAATATTTTCAAGGCCGAAAAAATCAGCCCGGGCATTTATTCCGCTTTCAAAGGATTTTATAAGTTTTCCTTCGCTGTCGAGATAGGCAACCCGCAGGCAGAAGGGCATTATATACGGATAATCTTCGGAAGAATAGCCTTCGGCGATTTCTTCGGCTGTGCATTCGGCATAGACGAGTATATAGCTGAAATCATCGGGGTCCCTGCGGAAGGTATAAAGAAGCCTGTTTTCAAGCGGGAAGTTTTCCCCGATATCGAAAATCATTTCCGCTGTTTCGGGGTCGTAAATTTTAAGTCCACTTGAGGAGAAAACATAAAAATCGCCGTTTTTCAAAAATCCTTCGGAGGAAAAACTACCTGTATTTGTGCCTCCGGAGGCAATATGGGTGATTTTTCCGGTTGTGTTGTCTTTGAGGGCGACTTCATAGAAGTATGCTTCGCCGCCGGTTTGAATTCCGGCGCGCCAGAGGGAATACTTCCCGTCGGAGGAAGTGGCGATATGTTCGCTGAGGTTCGCTTCGGTGTAATTGTATTCAACGGTATAGGTGCATTTTGTGAAATCAAGCTCCATATTCTTCGCAAGATAGCTGTTTTTCAGGGTGAAGCGGAGATTTCCGTGGTGGGTGAGTTCGAGGGTCTGTTGCTCGCCGGTTTCGCGGTCCCAGGTCACGTCCATATAGTTTTCGCCGGTCGGGAAGAAATTAAGAATGTTTTCATCCGAATCCTTGAGGACTGCGTAATAGCCGAGATCTTCGCCGGAGGAAAGATATCCGACAGAGGCATTATCAATATCGTAGCAATGATAGAAATAAACGGAATATCCCTCCGTTTTTGCGTTATACGGAGTGGCGGTGGCAGAGCCGGAATATGTTTTTCCGTCCTCAACGCAATAGGAGCGGGAACCGAAGGAATAATAGGTTTTTCCGCCGTTTTGAATGACGCCGCATTTATACGCAACGGAAGGCGTCGCAAAATCGAGCCAGCCTCCATAAATTGCTGAAGGTTTCGGTTCGTATTTTCTGATGAATTTTCCTTCTTCGTCAAAGACAAAAATATATCCGCGCATATCGCTTTCAAATAAAAATCCGGGATACGCTTCTGCGGCGGAAACTATCCAGTTTTCGTTTGTTTCGTCATAGGCGACGCCGTTTATCCAAAGGTCGGTTTCGTCGCCGCTTTGAGAGCTTAAATCGAATTCGATATCGGAAAGAGAAAAATCGGAAAGGTCGATAAGGAAAAGCTGATCCGTTCCGCAAACGGCGATATAGCCGTTATTGGTAAAGGAATATCCGCCCCAGTTGAGGTTCGAATCGTATTCTTCTGAATAATAGAGCCAAAATCCGCGAATATTTTCGGTTATCTCTTTGCCGTCTTTTTCGAGGGTGAGGTCGAAGGAAAGGGTGCCGTCATTATATACGGCGACGTTAGCGGCTTTTTGAGAAATGCCCTCAGCCTCGAGCCAATGGGCATTTTCGGCATAGTATGTGAGATTTTTTTCGGCAATTTCATAAATACGATCAATTATATCGCTTGCGGAATTATCGTCTTCGGCACCGGAAGGAACGGAATTTGGTTCTTTGTCCAAAGAGGAAGATTCGTTTTCCGAAGCGGATTCATCGGGGATCTGTTCTGAAATTCCGCAGGCGGAAAAAATCAAAACAAGAATAAAAGCCAATAAAAGAACAAATTTTTTCAAGAAAACAGCCTCCTTCTACTTTTGTCATTTACAATTATATTGTACAATAGTACAGCATGGTTGTCAATAGCTTTCCTGAAAATTTCAAAAAAAGAAGAGGGCAACGGTTTTCAATGTGATTGTGCGGCTCGGCTGATTGAATGTTGCGGACGGATAATATCCGCCCCTACGGTGAAAACGGTAATTTTGAAGATGTAGGGAACGGTCTTGACCGTTCCGGT
>CAZOOL010000149.1:0-3609 GCA_964581405.1 uncultured Oscillospiraceae bacterium
TCAGCTTTCTGCCATCATCTGGAGGTTATAATAGACGCCTTTCTGCGCCATGAGTTCCTCGTGGTTGCCGTGCTCAACAATGCCCTCCTCGTTGAGCACCAGAATGACTTTCGCGTTTCTGATGGTGCTCAGACGGTGGGCAATGGTGAAAACGGTTCGTCCTTCGGAAAGGCGCTCGAGGCTCTTTTGAACAAGCCTTTCGCTTTCGTTATCAAGAGCGGAGGTTGCCTCGTCAAGAATGAGCACCGCCGGGTTTTTCAGGAAAACGCGGGCAATGGAAATGCGCTGCTTCTGTCCGCCGGAAAGCTTGACTCCGCGCTCGCCCACATAAGTGTCATAACCGTCTTCAAGGGCGGTTATGAATTCATGGGCGCCCGCAAGCTTTGCCGCTTTAACGACCTCGTCGTAGGTGGCGCCGGGTTTACCGTAAAGGATATTTTCGTAAATGCTTCCGCTGAAAAGATAAACGTCCTGCTGAACGACGCCGATGTTGCTGCGAAGGCTCGAAAGAGTGATTTTGCGGATATCTTTTCCGTCAAGAAGGATCCGCCCTTTTGAAACGTCATAGAATCGGGGAATGAGATTGGAGAGGGTGGTTTTTCCGCCTCCGGAAGGCCCCACAAGGGCGATATTGTCGCCGGGATTGACGTGAAGGTCGATGCCGGAAAGGACTTCCTCACCGGAATCGCTGTATTTGAAGGCGACGTTTTCAAGGCGGATGTCGCCGGTGACGTTTTCGATGGGTTCCGCATCGGGAGCATCGGTGATTTCGGGCTCGACGTCCATTATCTCAAAGAAACGCTCGATTCCCGTGAAGCCCTGCATGAAAGTTTCGGTGAACTGGGCAAGGCGGGAAACGGTGTTCAGAAGGACGGTGGTATAAAGAAGATATGCGGCATAGTCGCCGGCGCTGATGGAGCCGTTCATAAGGAAGATACCGCCCACGGCAACAACGGAGATATACATGCAGCCGTCGAAAAGGCGGATAACACAGTGGAGCTTTCCGAGGGCACGGTATGCCTTGCGCTTGATTCCGAGGAAGATTTCGTTGTTTTTCTGGAATTTTTCACGTTCGATTTCCTCATTCGCAAAGCTTTGTACGACCCTGATCCCAAGGAGGCTGTCCTCGATCTGGGCGTTTATCTCGCCGATTTGGGAGCGCTCGCTGTAAAAAGCGCTTTCGAGCTCATGGCGGATTTTAAGCACGAAGAACCCGAGGAAGGGTATCATAAGAAAAACGAAAAGGGTCAGCGGAACGTTTACACCCAAAAGGATTATGAACGAAGCGACGAATTTAATAATGCCGATGAGGATTTCCTCCGGCGCGTGGTGGGAAAATTCCGTAACGTCAAACAAATCCTTCGAAAGGCGGCTCATAAGCTGGCCGACCTTGTTGTTGCTGTAAAAGCTGAAGCTCAGGTCCTGAAGATGCGAGAAAAAATCCTTCCTCATATCCGCTTCAAGATGGGCGCCCATCATGTGACCGATATTCGTCATAAAATAGTTCGCGGCGGTATCAATGACACGGAGAACGAGATATATTCCGGCGATCTCCAGTATCATTCTTACCGTAAGGGAACCTATATCATCCGTTGCGGCGTTGGTGATGGTACGCACTATCATCGGGAGCACGATGTCGCAGACGGTAGTGAGCACCGCGCAGAAAAGGTCCAGCAAAAGGGTCGGAAGATAGGGTTTGTAATAGGGAAGGAACCGGCGCAAAAGCCCGGTTTTTGTGGTTTTCTTTTCCATATTCGTCAAGTCCTTTGTCAGATAAAATAATCCAAAATTGCAAGAATGCAAAGGTGAGCCGGATAAAATCCGTAGTTCAGCCAGCGGGGTATCCTTATCCCGGAAGAGGTTTTTATCAGTATGAGCGGAAGCGCAAGCACCGCAAAGCCCTGCGGGTCGAAGATCCCTTCGGTGAAAATTTCAAAAAACGGCGAAGCAAGGGCAATACCCACTGCAATGCCGAAATAAATTCTGTCTTTTCGTGAAAAAAGGTATGCGGCAAGCATTATGCATACGCCGTAAAAGCCGTATTCAAATGCGGGAATGAAAGAAAGGAGAACGGCAATGGCGGCAAAAAGGTATTTTTTGTTCTCAATGCCCCATATTGCCCAAAGCCCGAGTATCATGGTGAAGCCTATGTTGAGGCTTATTTCATTCAGCGGTCCGCCGATCTCCTCCGGATTGAAAGCGACGGTATAAGGGATCTGGGATACGAGCGAAAACCCAAGGAGCCGGAGAAAATATTTCTTTATGTTCCGGGTATGGAAAAAACCGAGCACGAGGCAATACGCGAAAAGCGGGAAGGAAATGCGCCCGACTATGCGCCAAAGTATCTGCCCCGGAAAAAAGAGATAGCCGACGTGGTCGGCTAACATTGTTATGAACGCGGCAGTTTTGAGAAGTCCGGTGTCCGTGTTTCCGGCGAGCTTTGCTTTATCCATGGAGCCGGTTGTTTGCTTCGGAAACGCAGTCGCGGAGATATCCTTCGAGACCGAAGGTCTGACCGGTTCCGATGGCGACACATTCCTCCGGATTTTCAGCGACCTCGCATTTGAGGTTGAAGCGCTTTGCAAGGTATTTATCAAGCCCGTGGAGCCTTGCACCGCCGCCGGTGAGAAGGATTCCGTTGGTTTTGACGTCGCCCGCAAGCTCCGGCGGAGTTTTTTCAAATACTTTCTGGATGGCGGCGGCGAGTTGGTCCGCAAGGTCATAGAAAATATCCGAAAGCTCCTGCCAATGAAGGGTGGTTCTTCCGGGAAGACCGGTCAGAAGGTTGCGCCCCTTTACCTCGAAGGTACGGTCATCTTCAAAGTTCCAGCAGGTGCCGATGTTCTTTTTGACTTCCTCGGCCATGCGTTCGCCGATGAGTATTCCATGGCGAAGGCGGACGTATTTGATGATTTCTTCATCAAAGCGCTTGCCCGCAAGCTTTATGGAATGCTTGCAGACAACGCCGGAAAGAGAAAGAAGGGCAATATCAGAAGTTCCGCCGCCGATATCGACTATAAGGCGGCCTTCGGGCCTCGAAATATCGAGTCCCGCTCCCATGGCGGCGGCAACGGGCTCCTCGATGAGGAAAACCTTTCTTGCGCCGGCGGCAAGGGCGGCATCGACGACCGCGCGCTGTTCAACGTCGGTGATGATGGAGGGAACGCAGATCGCTACCCTCGGTTTAAGATAGCTGTCGCCGCAGACCTTTTTGAGAGCATGGCGGATAAGCACGTTTGTAAGGTTGTAATCGGAAATGACTCCGCCGCCCATGGGACTCATGGCGGAAATATAACCGGGAGTGCGCCCGACCATTTTATATGCGTTTTCGCCGACGGCGAGAACCTCGCCGGTATCGTTATTAACGGCGACTATGTTAGGTTCGCGGAAAACGACCCCGCGTCCGGCTTCATAAACGATGATTTTTGTTGTTCCGAGATCTATTCCTATATCAGCAGGCATTTTTATCCTCCGAATACTTTATATAATATATTTATAGTGTAAATCTAAAATGAAGCAATGTCAATCAAAGAATGAAAATTGTTGTTTATATGCCTTCCCAGAGGGGAAGGGGGACCGTTGCCGCAGGCACGGTGGATGAGGGATTAT
>CAZOOL010000150.1:0-3495 GCA_964581405.1 uncultured Oscillospiraceae bacterium
ATATCGGTCCGGATACGGACGTTCCGGCAGGCGACATCGGCACCGGCGCAAGAGAGATCGGCTATATGTTTGGTCAGTATAAACGCATCCGCAATGAATGGACCGGCACCCTCACCGGAAAAGGTCTTTCCTATGGCGGAAGCCTTGCGAGAACGGAAGCGACCGGCTTCGGGCTTTGCTATTTCACCAAAGAGATGCTCGCTTCAAAGGGCGAAAGCTTCGAGGGCAAGCGCGTTATCATCTCCGGTTCCGGCAACGTCGGTACATACGCCAACAAAAAGGCCACCCAGCTCGGCGGCAAGGTCGTTGCACAAAGCGACGTTTCGGGCTACGTTTATGACGAAAACGGAATCGACTACAAAATCGTCGAGAAAATCTATCAGCACCGCGGCTTGATTTCCGAATATCTCGATTATGTTCCCACGGCGAAATTCGTCGAGGGACCGAGAAATATGTGGCTTGATATCAAAGCGGACGTTGTGCTTCCCTGCGCCACCCAGAACGAAATTGACGAGGAAGCCGCAAAAGCCATCATCGCAAACGGCGCAATGGCTGTTGCCGAAGGCGCCAATATGCCCAACACCCCCGAAGCCATCAAGGTTTATAAAAACGCCGGAATCCTCTATGCTCCGGGCAAGGCTTCAAATGCCGGCGGCGTCGCCACTTCCGGTCTTGAGATGACCCAGAACAGCGAGCGCCTCAGCTGGACTTTCGATGAGGTCGACACGAAGCTTGAGAGCATCATGAAAAACATCTATAAGAGCTGCGTCGATGCCGCCGCCGAATACGGCTTTGGTTATGACCTTGAGGCGGGCGCAAACATCGCCGGTTTCAAAAAGGTTGCCGAGGCAATGATCGCCCAGGGCGTTGCATATTGATATTCTGTAACAGGATAAAACAATTACCCCGTGCTTGAACGAGCACGGGGTAATTTATTGCCTGTAAACAGGCTGTGAAAAGCACGGTTTGGCGGCATTTGTGATGGATTTGAAAAACTTTTTTTCAAAAAAATTTCTTAAACGCGAAAAAACGCCCCTAAAAACGCGATTTTGTTTATTTCTCATAAAGAAAGGCGAAAATTTTTGGTTCTTTTTACGGCGGTGAAAAGTTGCAAAGCGAAACAAAATATTGTAAAATGCGGCTATGGAAATATTTTCCATGCCAAATAATTTGGGGACTTTGGAGGCTTATTTTATGGATGGTGAGGGAATAAATCCGCGGTACGAGGTTCTTTGCGATTCCGGGGTTTTCGGCATAAACGGAACGGAGCTTACGACCGGTGACAAAGTTTCGGTGCGCCGTGTTTCAAAAGACAGGGCTTTTGCGGAAGAGCTTGCGGCGCTTCTTAACGACAAAAAGGTTTCTGTCCATCATGCAAAGGACGTTATCCGCGATATGGTCATTGCGTTTTTGAAATGACGGATCATTGTTTAACGCATCGATATGCAGAATGTGAATGCAGGGGCGGTCATACATGACCGCCCCTGCGACGTTCCGGATAATGCGCTGGGAAATTAAACAACAATTTACAGAGGTATAATATGTTGACTTATTTTCCATAATATTGTATAATGAGGGGTACTAAAAAGAACAAATGTTCATTCAGCGGAAGGGGGCAGAAAACTTGGATTTCAAGCTTGTTTCACCTTTTAAAGCCACCGGCGATCAGCCCCAGGCCATAGAAAAGCTTGTTGAAGGAATAAACCGCGGCGACAGGGAACAGACCCTTCTTGGAATCACCGGTTCGGGCAAGACCTTCACCATGGCAAGCGTTATCGAAAAGATAAACCGCCCGACCATAGTGCTTTCCCATAACAAGACCCTTGCCGCCCAGCTTTGCAGCGAATTCAAGGAATTTTTTCCGGAAAACGCCGTTGAGTATTTTGTTTCCTATTACGATTACTATCAGCCGGAAGCCTATATCGCCAGCACCGATACCTATATCGAAAAAACGAGCGATATCAATGACGAAATCGAAAAGCTCCGCCATTCCGCGACTGCGGCTCTTTCCGAAAGGCGGGACGTTATAATCGTCGCTTCCGTTTCCTGCATATACACCCTCGGCGACCCGATAGATTACCGCACGATGGTGCTTTCGCTCCGTCCGGGAATGCAAAAGGACAGGGACGCGGTCATTGCCCAGCTTGTCAACATGCAGTATGAGCGCAACGATATGAACCTTGTCCGTAACAAATTCCGCGTCCGGGGCGACGTTATCGAAATTTGTCCTGCCTATTCCGATGAAAAGGTCATCAGAGTGGAGTTTTTCGGCGACGAGGTTGACCGCATCACGGAAATTCAGGCTGTGACAGGGGAAGTCAAAGGCGTCCTCAGCCACGCTTCCATTTATCCCGCATCGCATTATATAGTTCCAAAGGATAAAATGCTCAAGGCCGTTGAGGAGATAAGGCAGGAATGTGAGGAAAGGGTCGCCTATTTCAAAAGCAAGGGAAAGCTCATCGAAGCCCAACGCATCGAGGAGCGCACCAATTACGATATGGAGATGCTTTCGGAAATAGGCTTTTGCAAAGGCATTGAAAACTATTCAAGGGTTATGTCCGGAAGGGCGCCCGGTTCCTGCCCGACGACCCTGCTTGATTATTTTCCGGAGGATTTCGTTCTTTTCATCGACGAAAGCCACGTCACCCTTCCGCAGGTAAGGGCGATGTCAGGCGGCGACCGTTCGAGGAAGGAAAACCTTATCGAATACGGCTTTCGCCTGCCTTCTGCTCTGGATAACAGACCGCTTACCTTTGATGAATTTGACGGCAAGCTGAACCAGATCGTTTACGTCAGCGCGACTCCCGGTCAGTATGAGAAAGACCGCAGCACCCAGAAGGTCGAGCAGGTCATCCGTCCGACGGGACTTCTTGACCCGGAAATCAGCGTCCGCCCGGTGGAGGGACAGATAGAGGATCTGCTTTCCGAGATAAATATGCGCGTTGAAAAGGGCGAACGCACCCTTATAACCACTCTTACCAAAAAAATGGCGGAAAACCTTACGGATTATCTGATTCAGATGGGCGTAAAGGTTCGCTATATGCACCATGATATAGATACCATTGAGCGAATGGAGATAATCCGCGATCTGCGCCTTGGGGAATTCGACGTTCTTTGCGGAATAAACCTTCTGCGTGAAGGTCTTGATATTCCGGAGGTCAGCCTCGTGGCGATTCTTGACGCGGATAAGGAGGGTTTCCTCCGAAGCGAAACTTCACTTATCCAGACCATCGGACGAGCCGCCCGAAACGCCGAAGGCAAGGTCATCATGTACGCGGATTCCGTTACGGAAAGCATGGAAAAGGCTATCCGGGAAACGGAACGCCGCAGAGCCATTCAGGACGCATACAACAAGGAACACGGCATTATCCCGAAAACCATCAAAAAGGACGTGCGTGATATCATCGAAATTTCCAGCCATAAGGACGACGGAAAAGGAAAGCGCATGACCTATAAGGAAACCGAAGAGGAGATCAAGCGCCTTACCAACGAAAT
>CAZOOL010000151.1:0-3476 GCA_964581405.1 uncultured Oscillospiraceae bacterium
GGAATCCGTATTTTCGGTGACGGAAGGATTTCCGGTATCCCCGGAAGGAATTTCAGCAGGTTCGGCGGAACAGGCCGCAAGCATCACAAGCGCAAGCAAAATTATGAAAAGCTTTCTCATTTTTGTTCCTCCCCGTCATGATATTAAGATTTATCTTTGATTCTATTTCACTGTCATCTTATTGCATAAGTTCCGGCCGGAATTATCTCTTCCTCGGAACCCTCTTTTTTGACAACAAAAGAATTATGGAAAACTCTTTTAAGGGTTCCGTCCTCTTGTTCTTCATAGCTTATGTTTTCATAAATGTATTCATATTTTTCGCTTACTTTATCGCCGTTTTTATCAACGAACCAGTAACCTTTTTCGCAAAGATTGCCGTTTTTGTCATAGCAGGGGTAATCCGCAAATTCACCTTCACAGCCTGCATACCCCACATATGAACCGTCATCAAGTTCTATATAGTTTACAGCGTTATACTCCATATTGAGAAGATTCATGTCCAAATCAAAAAGATAAGTTCTCATACATTCAATTGCCGTCGGGGAGCCTTCTCTCGCAATGATTCGGTCCTCAAAAGGCATATATATCCCGCCGGTATATGCCGGAGGAATAAGGATGTTCCCTTCCTTATCTTTAAGACCCACTCCGTCATTACGCCAGATTTTTATAAACCCGCCCATTTCCTCTTCATATTTCAGATCGGCGCTATAAATTTCATAAACCCCCTCATGATTTTTCAAATAAATATAATAATTTCCGTCATAGGAACCTCTTATTTCACAGACGTGTTCCCATTTTTCCGGCGAGGCGCTTACAAGGTTTTCATGACAGCTTTCCGAATAATAATAAAACGGGTGGTCGATGGCCGGGGTCCCGTCCTTAAAGTTTATATAGTAAAGGGTGTTTGGGATTTCTTTGAGCGCAACTTCTCCGGTTTCTGAAATTACATAAACTTCCCTTGTCCCCTCCGTTACCTCAATTACGGTAAGCAGATCCGAATGGTCTTTCGGTTCGGACGAGGATTCTTCCTCCTCATTTTTCTGTTCGGAATCTTCCGAAACGGAATCCGTATTTTCTGCGGCGGAAGGATTTCCGGTATCCCCGGAAGGAATTTCATCAGGTTCGGCGGAACAGGCCGCAAGCATCACAATCAAAATCAAAACCGCAAAAATTTTTTTCATTTTTATTCCTCCCTGTCGTGATATTAAGGTATCTCCTCAATTTCATTTTACGCCCGTAGAGCATCCTTGTCAATATTTTTCATTTAATATTCCGAAGAAGAATATTTGATTAAAATGTGATTTTCGCGTAAGATGTCCTTTTTATCAAATAACCGCTTGCAAAAGCCATTTATATATGTTAAAATAATCTGTAAACTAATTTTCCCACCAAGGAGAGATAAATAATGTCCGGACATTCCAAATGGAGTACCATTAAACGTAAAAAAGAAGGCATCGACGCTGCCCGCGGCAAGGTTTTCACCAAAATCGGCAAGGAAATCACCGTTGCCGTCCGTGAAGGCGGTCCCGATCCCGCAAACAACAGCAAGCTCCAGGCTCTTATCCTTAAAGCAAAAGCAAACAACGTCCCCAACGACAACATCGAAAGATCCATCAAAAAGGCCGCAGGCCTCGGCGATAAAACCACTTTTGAAGAAATTACCTACGAAGGCTATGGTCCCTGCGGCGTAGCAGTCATCGTTGAAACCCTCACCGATAACCGCAACAGAACCGCCGGCGACGTCCGCAGCTATTTCTCCAAATACGGCGGCAACCTCGGCCAGACCGGTTCCGTTTCCTTCATGTTCGACCGCAAGGGTCTTATCGTCATCGCCGATGAAGACCTCGATGAGGAAAAACTTATGGAAGACGTTATGGAAGCCGGCGGCGAGGACTTCAAATATGAAGACGGCGTTGCCGAGATCTATACCGCTCCCAACGATTTCCCCGGCGTTCGCGATGCGCTTTATGAAATGGGCTACCGTTTTGAAAGTGCTGACGTCGCCTATATCCCCCAGACCACCACTGCCATCACCGACCCCGACACCGTTGTCAAAATGCAGAAGCTTCTCGCTGCACTTGAAGATAACGACGACGTCAACAACGTATGGCACAGCTGGGAAATGCCCGAAGAGGAAGACGAAGACTGATAATATTTCAGGATATGAAAATCCCCGCTCCGATGGAGCGGGGATTTTTGTTACTCTGTTTTCTCTTTTAATCCGAGAATATAGTCAGCGCTTACATTGTAAAATTTGCAAAGAGCAATTATATGTCGCACAGGAATTTCGTTACTTTTGTTTTCATATCTGGAGTAAACCTGCTGAGTTGTACCAAGATAATCTGCAACCTTTTTTTGAGTATAATCATGGTCTTCACGTAATTCGCGGATAATTTCAGGATATTCTTTCATAAACATCACCTAGAAATCATTCTATTACATCTTTTGTGGCGTATTGACTTTAACACCTGATGTGGTGTATAATTTAAGCAAATCAACAAAAGAGGTGTGCAAAATGAACGATAATAATTTACCGGCCGGATTTACGATTGGAGGAATAATCGGAGCTATAATAGGCGTTATTATAGCAAGCGAAATAGGTATGGATGATACTTTTGGACTGCTTGGCATTGCCGGCCCTTTATCGATGTTATGTGGTTCTGTTGTATCATATTTTACTCTTAAAAGAACAATGGAAACAGAAGTAAAAAGAAGCAATTATATGCATTTTTACGATGGCACTCTAACTTTATTGCGTTTCAGTTCCGAAAACGGCGAACCCATTAAAATAAAGCGGGTTTATGACTACAATCTCAACTATCACCCTTCCGATATCAGGTATGTCGGTGTAACCGTCGGCGGAGTTACAACCGGTGGCGTTTATGATGCGGGAAATTATTATACCAATGACCCAACAAGAACAGATAGATTCTGGCTCGAATATAAAGATTCCATAAATCCCGACGGTACCGTTATCAACAAAATCAAGCTCAGCGGAGAAACCCTTGATTCCGCAAGGAAGAACAGTTTTATCAAACAATTTCTTGAAAACGACACTCTTACTCTTATGCACAAAAAAGACCTTGAACACGAATCTTCAATAAAAGCCTCTCTTGACCAACACAATTCCGAACTTGCATACAAATTAATGAAAATGGATACAATTTCAATGATGCTTTCAAAAGAAGACTGTGAAAAGATCAAGCATTGGATTTGCTATGGAAATTGATTTTAAACGTAAAATCGGCAGGAGCAAACCACTCCATTTCTTTGTGCGTTCGCAAAGGTACAACTTGGCATATATTAAAAACAAACTATTTCACCACCAAAGCGTATGGCACAGTTGGGAAATGCCCGAAGAGGACGAAGAAGATTAATTTTAATCGAGATAAAAATCCCCGCTCCGATGGAGCGGGGATTTTTGTTATCCGTAGGGGCGGATATCATCCGCCCGTTTTATTGCAGGGAACGGTCAG
>CAZOOL010000152.1:0-3471 GCA_964581405.1 uncultured Oscillospiraceae bacterium
TACGGCAACGGTCCCCCTTCCCCTCTGGGAAGGCATATAAACAATAATTTATCGCCCAAACGCACAAAAAGAGGCTGTTAAATATTTGCACTTTTATATATTGAATATTTCGTTATTTTTGCTATAATTAAAATATCAGAATATGCGCGGTATCAAAAGCACGGAAAAGGAGGCTTGGTAAGGCAGTTTTTGCTTTGGGTTTTCGTTTTGCGTGCTTTTTTGCTGCTGAAAGGGGATTTTTTAATTGGTCTATGACGTTGCTGTGATCGGCGCAGGCATCATTGGCTGCGGAGTTGCAAGGGAGCTTTCACGCTATAACTGCAAGGCTGTGCTGATCGAAAAGGAAAACGATGTCGCTATGGGAACAACCCGTGCGAACAGCGCAATCATCCATGCGGGTTATGACCCGAAGCCCGGTACTCTTATGGCGAAATATAACGTTCCCGGAAATAAGATGGCCGGTGATATCTGTGAGGAACTCGATGTTCCTTTCAAACGCTGCGGTTCTTTTGTTCTTGCTTTCAGCGAAGAGGAAATGGAAACCGTTAAACACCTTTATGAAAACGGTGTTGCAAACGGTGTTCCGGATATGCAGGTGCTTTCCGGAGAGGAAGTTCGCAAAATGGAGCCCAACGTTTCCGAAAGCTGCGTGGGAGCGCTTTATGCCCCTTCCGCAGGCATCGTTAACCCGTGGGAAATGGCTCTTGCCATGGGCGAACAGGCGGTCGAAAACGGCGTTGACCTCAAGCTTTGCTGGGAAGTCGCTTCCATCAGAAAAGAAAACGAAAACTTCATCATCACCGGCAAAAACGGCGAAGAGATAGAAGCAAAATTTGTTGTAAACGCAGCAGGCGTTTACAGCGATACCGTTGCAAACATGATCGGCGACGAAAGCTTTACCATTGATTCTTCCCGCGGTCAGTATTACCTTCTTGATAAATCCCAGGGCGAACTTTTCGGCCACGTAATGTTCCAGTGCCCGGGTCCGCTTGGTAAAGGCGTTCTTGTTGCGCCAACCGTTCACGGAAACCTCATAGTCGGTCCGGACGCAAACCCCGGATGCGAAAAAGACGACGTTTCCACCGACAGAAACGGTCTTGCAAACGTAGCCGCAACAAGCAAAAAGACCACCACTGCCGTTAACTTCCGCGAATGCATCCGCAACTTTGCAGGACTTCGCAGCGAGCCTTCCACCCATGATTTCATCGTTGGGTTCTCCGATGCGGACGACCATTTCATGAATATCGCCGGAATCAAATCTCCGGGTCTTTCCGCTGCCCCGGCGATTGCGGTTGACGCTGTGAGAATGCTCCTCGAAGCGGGAGTTCCATCCGAAAAGAAAGAAAAATTCATCGGCGGACACAAACACCTCCGCTTCAAGGAACTTTCCGACGAGGAAAAAGCCGCCGCAATTGCGAAGAACCCCGCATACGGAAGAGTCATCTGCCGCTGTGAAACCATCACCGAAGGCGAAATTATTGACGCACTCCACGGCGTGATCGTTCCGAGAACCCTCGACGGCATCAAGCGCCGCTGCAACGCAGGTATGGGCAGATGCCAGAGCGGTTTTTGCGGACCGAAGGTACTTGAAATCATCGCACGCGAGCTTGATATGGATCCCGTTGACGTTCTTCTTGATAAAGAGGGTTCCTACATACTCACCGGAAAAACCACGAAGGGAGGCTGCCGTTAATGTATTATGATTTAGTTGTAGTCGGCGGAGGACCTGCCGGTCTTGCCGCTGCAGAAGAAGCAAAGAAAAACGGCGCGGGCTCCGTTCTTATCATCGAGCGTGACAAAGAGCTCGGCGGTATTCTTAACCAGTGCATCCATTCCGGCTTCGGTCTTCACGTTTTTAAAGAACAGCTTTCCGGTCCGGAATATGCCCAGCGTTTCATTGACCGCCTTGAGGGCACCGGCATCGAAGTTAAAACCGATACCATGGTGCTCGGAATCACCCCGGAAAAATCCGTTTACGCAATAAGCTCCGCAGAGGGCTATATGAAAATAGACGCAGGCGCCATCGTTCTTGCAATGGGCTGCCGTGAAAGAACCCGCGGCGCAATCGCTATTCCCGGCGAAAGACCTTCCGGTATTTTCACCGCCGGCGCCGCACAGAAATATATCAACATGGACGGCTATATGGTCGGTAAAAAGGTTCTTATCCTCGGCTCCGGTGATATCGGTCTTATCATGGCAAGAAGAATGACCCTTGAGGGCGCAAAAGTTGAAGCAGTTGTTGAACTTATGCCATATTCCAACGGTCTTAAACGAAACATCGCACAGTGCCTTGACGACTACGGCATTCCGCTTTATCTCAGCCATACCGTAACCGATATCAAAGGCGAGAACGGACGCCTTTCCAAAGTCGTTGTCAGCAAGGTAAACGGCTATGACCCTATCCCCGGCACCGAAATTGAATTTGACGTTGATACCCTTCTCCTTTCCGTCGGTCTTGTTCCGGAAAACGAGCTTTCCCGTTCCGCCGGTGTTGTTCTTGACAAACGCACCAACGGCGCAATCGTAAGCGAAGATATGATGACTTCCATCCCCGGAATCTTTGCCTGCGGAAACGTGCTCCACGTTCACGACCTCGTTGACTTCGTAACCCATGAATCCGAGCGCGCCGGCAAAGCCGCCGCAGAATACCTCAAGGCACAGCGTGAAAACACTGCCGCAGAGGAAGCCGAAGCTCCAATCGAGCTCCATAACGGCGATTTTGTAGGCTACACCGTTCCCCAGAAAGTGACCGTTTCCAAGGTTGATAAATTCCTCGAGGTTCTGTTCCGCGTGCGCGCTGTTCTCAACAACGCAACCGTTGTTGTAAAAGCCGGCGATACCGTGCTCATGAGCAAAAAGCACGAACAGATGCTTCCTGCCGAAATGGAAAAACTTATTATCCCGAAGAAAATGCTTGAAATGGCAAACGGTCAGGATATCGAAATCTGCGTTGTAAAGGAGGGCGAATGATATGCTTAAAACCATAACCTGTATCTGCTGCCCCAAAGGCTGCCTTGTTACCCTTGATACCGAAAATCCCGAAGAAACCATAAAAGGTTTCGGCTGCCCCCAGGGCAAGGAATATGCCATCGGCGAACTTACCCACCCGATGCGCACCATTTCCTCCACCGTTGAGATTAAGGGCGGACTTCACCCCAGAATCCCCGTAAAAACCAACGGCAATATTCCCAAAGAGAAAATCTTTGAGGTAATGGAAGAAATCAACAAGATTTCCGTGGAAAGTCCCGTCAAATGCGGCGACGTGCTTCTCGAAAATGTTCTCGGAACCGGCGTTGACATCACCGCCTGCAGAGATATGTAATCCCGTGCTCAAAACAAAAATCCCGTGCTCAAATTTTGAGCACGGGATTTTCTTTTCTGATTTACTGTAGGGAACGGTCTTGACCGTTCCGTTTCGCGGAGCGCTTACCTCCCTTGTCAAAGGGAGGGGGACCATCGCCAACGGCGATG
>CAZOOL010000153.1:0-3454 GCA_964581405.1 uncultured Oscillospiraceae bacterium
CGTTGAAACCGGCGCAGTTGTAAAAGTTCCGATTTTCATCAATGAAGGCGACAAGATCCAGATCGACACCAGAACCGGCGAATATGTCGGCAGAGCATAATTGATTATAAACATTTAAAACCGCCGTTAGGGCAAAGGAGAAAAAATCATGACTATTGCTGAAAAAGTTGCACATCTTAAAGGACTTATGGAAGGCCTTAACTGCGATGACAAAGTTCTCAACGCCATCGCTGATATCCTCGAAGACCTCGCATATGACGTTGAAGACGTTCAGGATGCTCTTGCAGAAGTCGGCGAGCAGGTAGAACTCATTGATGAGGATCTTGAGACTCTCGAGAACGATTACTATGAATACGATGATTGCTGCTGCGATGACGACTGCGACTGCTGCTGCGATGACGATGATTGCGATTGCTGCTGCGACGATGACGACCTCTATGAAGTAGAGTGCCCTGCCTGCGGCGAAGTCATTTGCATTGACGGCTGCATCGTTGACGAAGGCGAAATGGATTGCCCCAACTGCGGCGAACATCTCGAATTCGATATGGACGAAGAGGACGAAGAGGAATAATTTCCGGAAGTTTTCACCCATAGCAGGGAACGGTTTTGACCGTTCCGAAAAACAGCAACAGGCGTTTTGCACTTGTTAATAAACAAAATAGTTTCGGGGCAGGGTGGGAATCCCTACCGGCGGTGATGCGGCATTGACCGATAAGTCCGAGAGCTTTTTGCAAGAACGGGTGAGAATCCCGTACCGACGGTATATGCAGATTTTTTCTGCACAAGTCCGGATGGCGAAACTGCGTTAAGAAACGAAGCCCCTGCATATTCTGCAAGGGGCTTTTCTTTTTGCGATTTTGCCTTCTTTTTAAGAAACTGTTCACACTATTTTCAAAAAGAAGGGGTACACTTATGAAAAAGACAGACACAAAAAAACTCACAACCCTTGGCGTATTGGCGGCTTGCTCGGTGGTACTTATGTATCTTATCCGTATTCCGTTCCCGCCGGCACCTTTTCTTGAATATGACCCGGCGGACGTTCCGATACTCATAGGCGCTTTCCTTTTCGGACCATGGTGGGGACTTGCACTTACTGTGATAGTTTCCGTGCTCCAGGGAATGACCGTTTCAGCCGGAAGCGGAATTATCGGGATAATCATGCATATAACTGCGACGGGCTGTTTTGCAATACTTGCGGGAAGCATTTACCGCAGACACCGCACAAGAAAATCCGCTTATATCGCGCTGGGGCTTGGGGTTGTTGTCCAGACCGTTATCATGGCGCTTATGAATCTTATACTCACTCCCATTTATATGGGTACTCCGGTTGATGTGGTTATCGGAATGATGATTCCGATAATAATTCCCTTTAACCTTCTCAAAGCGGGCATCAATGCTGTGGTTACCGCGCTTATTTACAAAAAGATTCATAAATTCTTGAAGAAAATCAACCTTGCGTAAAAAGGCAGTGATGTTTTGAAAATAGACCCAAGCTGGCCGGCTCTCTCGACAGAAGAAGCGGTTCGCCTTGCCGCCGAAGGCAAGGCAAACGTTTCGAAATCTTCCGCTTCAAAAAGCGTGAAGCAAATATGGTTTTCCAACCTCTTTACCTTCTATAACATGCTGAACGTCGTGCTCGCGGTGCTTGTAATTACCACTGGCAGTTACCGCAACATGGTGTTTTTGGGTATTGTTATATCGAACTTCCTGATAGGAACCATTCAGGAGCTTCGGGCGAAAAAGACCGTTGACAGTCTTTCGGTGCTCACGGCACCAACTGCAAGGGTCGTTCGTGATGGGAAAGAGGTCGTTTTGCCGTGCGGAGAACTGGTTCTGGGCGATGTGGTGCTCATCGGAGCCGGTGATCAGATAACAGCGGACGGAACGGTGCTCGGCGGTGAAGCAAGGCTTAACGAAAGCCTTATAACCGGAGAAAGCGATGCCGTACTCAAGGTGAGCGGCGATAAACTTTTTTCCGGCAGCTTTGTCATAAGCGGCGAATGCGCCGTTTTACTTACCGCCGTAGGAGCGGACAGCTACGCCGAAAAACTGACGGCGGAAGCCAAAAAGCTCAAAACAGCAAAATCTGTGCTCAAAACTACCATGTCGAGGATAATAAAAACGGTCACCGCATTTATAGTTCCTATGGGCGTGCTCACGTTTATAAACCACTATATTGATCAGGGACTTTCCTATGCGGATTCCATGATTCCCACCGTTGCGGCGATGGTCGGAATGATTCCGGACGGACTTTATCTGCTCACCAGCATCAGCTTTGCGGCGGGAGTTGTTAGACTCGCAAAAAAACGCACCCTTGTGCAGCAGCTTTATTCTCTGGAATCCCTTGCTCGGGCGGACGTGCTTTGCCTTGATAAAACCGGCACCATAACCAGCGGGAAATTGAGAGCCAAGGATACGGTAAGCTTTTGCGGTGACGATATAGGCGCGATTGCGGCGAAAATATTTACGGCTGTTCCGGCGGATAACGCTACGGCAAGAGCCATAGTTGATGCTTATGGTGACCGCAACCCCATAGAAAGGAATGCCGTTCACGCGCTTCCTTTTTCATCTGCGCTCAAATACGTTGCGGCAGATTTCGGCGATGAAGGCTGTTATATGCTTGGCGCACCGGAATTTGTTCTTGGTGAAAAATTCGCGGATATCCGCGAAAAAGCGATGGGATATTCTGCCGATGGCACCCGGGTTCTTGCTCTTTGCACAGGGGGATTCGATGGAAAATTATACAAAGCGGAAAAACCGCTTGGTTTTATACTCATAGAAGATGAAATTCGCCCCAACGTTGCGGAAACTTTTGAATATTTCCGCAAAAACGACGTTGCCATAAAGGTGATAAGCGGAGATAACCCTGCGGCGGTTTCCGCCGTTGCGAAGAAGGCAGGGGTCCTCGGTGCGGAAAATTTTGTTGATGCATCGGTGCTTTCGGATGAGGAACTTTCTGCGGCGGCGGAAAGAACCGTTGTTTTTGGAAGAGTCAGCCCGGAACAGAAACGAGTAATCGTCAAGGCGCTCCAGAAAGACGGTCATACGGTAGCAATGACCGGCGACGGTGTCAACGATGTGCTTGCGCTCAAGGATGCGGACTGTTCCGTTGCCATGGCAAGCGGTGCCCAAGCCGCAAGTCATGCGGCTCAGCTTGTGCTTTTGGATTCGGATTTTTCCGCCATGCCGGTGGTCGTGCTCGAAGGGCGCAGGGTCATCAACAATATTCAACGGGCGGCTTCGCTTTTTCTAATGAAGACTATGTACACTTTTACCCTTGCGGCGGCATTGCTGTTTTTGCCATACACTTATCCCTTTGCGCCCATTCAGCTTACGCTTATCGGGGCGGTGGCTTCGGGGATTCCGGGCCTTTTCCTTGCGCTTGAGCCAAACTTCAACCGTGTTCCAAAACGTTTTATGAGCACGGTGCTCAAAAGAGCAATTGCCGGCGCGG
>CAZOOL010000154.1:0-3385 GCA_964581405.1 uncultured Oscillospiraceae bacterium
AGAAAATCCCCTCCCCTCCGATTTCAGCGTCGAAACCGCCGCCATCGACAGCGAAGGGCACACCGTTGATTCGAGAATATTCGCCGACCTTTCCGAAATGATCGCCGCCGGCGAAAGCGAAGGGCTTGATTTCATCTTCTATACCGCCTATCGTTCCGTCAGCCGCCAAAAAGAGCTTTATGATTCCGGCGCAACGGATGCTGCCCCGGGCACCAGCGAACACAACAGCGGTCTTGCGGTCGATATCGGCTGCGCCAATGGCGAATTCGAAGGCTCCGCCGAGGAAGCATGGCTCCTCGCCCATGCCCATGAATACGGTTTTATCCTCCGCTATCCGGCGGATAAGGTCAGCATAACAGGCTTTGCGCATGAACCCTGGCATTTCCGCTATGTCGGCAAGGAACAGGCAAAGCTTATTTATGAATCCGGTCTTTGCCTCGAAGAATATCTTGCATAATAATCCATTCTCCCCTTATAGGGGAGATTTTTTTATCCAAAAATTCAATCCAAGCTTGATTTTAGTCAAAATTCCGTTCGTTGAATTCAAGCCTTCATTGTGATAAAATACAAGCATAGATTGAAAACGACGTCATTTCATTCTTTTTTGGAGGTAATCAAATGGATAATAATATAATCGGAAATCAGATAACCAAATTCCGCAAGGCCGCAGGCATCACCCAGGAAGAGCTCGGCAGAGCCGTCGGAGTCAGCACCCAGGCCGTTTCCCGCTGGGAATGCGGCGGCGCGCCGGATATTTCTCTTCTTCCTTCCATATCCGATAGGCTCGGCGTTACGATCGATGCTCTTTTCGGGCGCGAAGGCGGCGAAGTCACCGATATAAAAAAGGAACTGGAAACATGGGCGGCCTCCGTTCCGAAGGAACAGTTCTGTGATGGGCTTAACCGCCTTATTTTCAACACCATCGGAGCAAAAAACCTTGTGGGGATGGATTTCATTGACAAATGCGAGGACAACAACGGCTGTCTTATACATTCCTTTTTCGATACCGACGGCGGCGTTTATTTCGGCGTAAACGGCGAGGATATGTCTTTTTCCGCAATCTGCCCGAAGCCCGAAAAAGGCTATAACGCCTATTTTGCCGATAAGGAATCCTGCCGTAAGTTTTTTGAGGTTCTTGCGCTCCCGAATGTTCTTGAAATTCTCGAATTCCTTTTAAGCGAAAGAACAACTCTTTTCACTTCGGAACTCCTTGCACAGAAATTTTCCGCAGAAAGCGCGGAAACAGAAAGAACCCTTGATAAAATGATTGAATGGAATCTTATCAGTTCAATGGATTACGGCTCCGTCGGCGGAACGGCAAAGGTTTATTCCTCAAAGCTCGACAGTTCCTATATCCCTTTTCTTTATCTTGCAAGATGTATCCTTGAGGATACGAACATCAACTATTGCGGCGCCAACTGCCTGTCAAAGCCGTATTTCCAAAAAACGGAGGAATAATTAATGTTTTACTATATCAAAAAGCACTGGAAGATAAACCTTCTTATTGTTTTTCTTCAAATAACATACGCCGGTATTTCGGTTCTCACCAACGTCGTCATGATACGGATGGCCGAAGGCATCATAAAGCTCGACCTTGATCTCTTTCTTTTCTGGATGTTCGTCGATGTCGCGCTATGGATCCTTTTCTCGGTTTTCGACGGAGCAAGAAGCTGGGCAAAATCAAAGGCAAAGCTTCTTATGAACAACGAGTTCCGTGCGGATATAACCGCCTCCCTGCTCGGGAAAAGCCACGGTGAATTCCATTCGCAGCAAAGCGGCGAATATCTTTCCTGGTACACCAACGACGTAAACCAGATTTCTTCACTTGCGTGGGATTCCTTTTACGGTATAATCTCCCTCGGGGCGCAGGTCATTTTCAGCATCGTTGCCCTTGCGCAGATGCATTGGTCCCTTCTTGCGGTTTCCGTTTTTGTTGCGGCGGTTATGATAAACGCCCCGAAGCTTTTCAACAAGCGTGTTGAAAAGCTCGGCGAGGAATGTGCCGCTGAACAGGCAAAAGCCATGGGCAAGCTCAAAGACCTTCTGGCGGGATTTGACGTTCTTCGCTTTTTCGGAAAAAGCGGTCGCTTTATCGAAGGCAACCGCGAAGCCAGCCAACAGCTCGAACAACCCCGCCACAAGCTCACCTATCAGCAGGCTTTTATCGGCGAAGGCATAGACCTTGTGAACCTTTTCTGCCAGATGGGCGTAAACCTTCTCATCGGCGTTCTTTCCATTCAGGGCGTCATCATTCAATCCGCTCTTATGGGCGGCGGCAACCTTTGCGGAACCATTTACAGCGGACTTGCCCAGTTCAGCCAGCTTCGCCTTTCCATCCGGGCAAGCAAGCCCTATTTTGATAAGATAACCGTCCATGCCTCTGAAAGCGCCAAAGAAAACGCAGAAGCTGTTCTGCCTCTTGAAAACGCCATTTCCGTCGAAAATCTTTCCTTCGGATACGGCGAAAAACCGGTTATAAAAAATATGAATCTCCGTTTTGAAAAAGGCGGAAAATATGCCCTCACGGGGCCTTCCGGCTGCGGAAAATCGACCCTTCTTAAGCTTATTCTCGGCTGGCTCGGGGATTATTCCGGCGAAATCCGCTTTGACGGAAAGAATATAAGCGGGCTTTCCCCCGATGCTCTTCAAAGCCGCATGAGCTACATAGAACAGGACGTCTATCTTTTCAACACCACCATAAGGGATAACATCACCCTCGGGGGCAATTTCAGCGATGAAGAAATCGAAAAAGCCGTAAAAAACAGCGCCCTTTCGGGCGACCTTGAATCCATGCCCCTTGGACTTGATACCCCTGTGGGTGAAGACGGAAGCGCCCTTTCCGGCGGACAGAAACAGCGCGTTGCCATCGCCCGGGCGCTTATTCACAACCGTTCCGTTCTTCTCGTTGACGAAGGCACCAGCGCCCTCGACAGCAAAAACGCCGATATCGTCGAGCAAAGCCTTCTTGCAAATCCGGAACTCACTCTCATACTTGTAAGCCACCATCTTTCTCCCGAAAGGAAAGCGCAGTTCACCGAGGTTTTCGAGCTCGAACCCGCAGTATAAATTATCGTTTATGCATCTGGCTTCCCCTCTGTCAAAAAAATCCCGCAATTTGGGAGCACTTCGTAAAGAAGTGCTCCTTTTTTATTTCAGATAGCGCCAATAAAGCCGAGCCGCCCGATTACATTGTTTTTCCACCGTAGGGGCGGATATTATCCGCCCGCCACATTCAATCAGCCGACAACAACAGCCGAGCCTCCGATTTACGGGGTAAGTATTAAATGAATCCCTCCACCATCGCCGTTGGCGATGGTCCCCCTCCCTTTGACAAGGGAGGTAAGCGCTCCGCGTTTCTTGATTATCCCTCTTTCGTCTTTTTTGA
>CAZOOL010000155.1:0-3367 GCA_964581405.1 uncultured Oscillospiraceae bacterium
CATTTGCGGAGCAAATGACGAAAGAGGGATAACCCTGTCCAGTTTGTTGTCATCGGAGGATTGAATCTGGCGGGCGGATAATATCCGCCCCTACTGCGGAAAACGGTAATTCTGTAAATGCAGGGGACGAACCTCACCGTTGCCGCTCGGGGTCGGCAACGGTTTTTATTTTACCTTTTCCGCTCGGCTTTATCGATGCTGTCTGAAATAAAAAAAGAGCACTTCTTTACGAAGCGCTCCCAAAACGTCAGCATTTTTATTCGGTTATCTTTTTATAATGTTCTTTCATGCAGCGGAAGGTTTCCGCGCTGAGGTCGTGCTCGATTTTACAGGAATCCTCCAGTGCGGTCTTTTCATCGACCCCTATGGCCATAAGGAATTTTGAAATCACAATATGGCGTTCATAAACGCTTTCCGCGATAGCCCTTCCCTTTTCGGTAAGGGTTATGAGGTAATCGTCGTCCATGGTGATATATCCGTTTTCACGGAAATTTTTCATTGCGACACTTATGGTTGGTTTGGAGTGGCCGAGCTCGTTGCAAATATCAATGGAGCGCACCTGGCCGTTGCGTTTCTGGAGCATAAGTATCGCCTCAAGGTAATCCTCGCCGGATTCTCTTATCTGCATAAAAAAGCCCCTCCTTTTCTCAAAGTATTATTAATATAATACTATAAATCCGCAAAATTTGCAAACATATTTATCGAAATAATTTTCATAAAAAAACCGGGCACAGGTTTCTGTGCCCGGTTTATTCATTTTATGGATTTACCGCCGTTTTACGGGATCATTCGGAAATTCTCTTTTTGCGTTCCACCGCAAAAAGTGCAATTCCCGCCGCGGACATAACGAGGGCGATGATCCATGCCTGTTCAATGTCGCCGCCGGTTCCGGGGTTCTGTTCTTCGGAATCTTCGGTGCTGCTGCCGGAATCGGTATTGGAACCGTTGCCGGAGCCGCTGCCGCCATTGCCGTTGTTGCCGGGAGCCGCCTTGCGGGTTACATTGATGGTATAGATTCTGACATCGCCGTTTTCTGCGGTTACGGTGATGGTAACGGTCGCTGTGCCGTCTTCGCCGATTTCGGGGTTATTGACCTCAACGGTCGCGTTGGGATCGTTTGCCTCGACGGTAAGTACGAGCTGGTCTTCGGTGTATTCAACCTCTACGTCGTATTCTGTCACGTCGGGATCAAACTCGGGCTCAAGGGTTCCGTTTTCAGCGGTAATGCTCTTAAGGCTGTTGTCATCGGATTCGTTGGTAACGTCTATAACCTTGGTTTCTTCGTCAACGTTGTTATCGGCATTGCGCTCAACGGTTTCGACACAAACTTCGGTGCCGACGGTTTCGCCTTCATAAGTGAAGGTGAGGGTTGCAAGGATATTGCCTGCGGGAACAGCGGAAGCCGCCGCGTAAGCAATAACGATTCTGCCCTCTGCCGCTTCGGAATCGTCAACCGCATATTTGACGGAACCGCTTACAACGCCGCTGTAAGTGAGCTCGGAAGCATCAAAGGTTATGACGATTTTGCCGTTGGTGACTGCTTCGGTTTCGGAAAGGTTGATGATAACCTTGCCGTCGCTGATAACAGCGCCGTCGGAAACAACGTCAGTAGTTTTGGTTGCTTCTCCGGAAACAACAACGGACATGAGAGAACCGGTTGCTTTGTTTGCGGCGGTATCGCTCGCGGCTTCGCTTGCAAGGCTGAGACCGACAAGGCTGGTCACGCCGGAGATGGTTCCGATGCTGGTAAGAGTTGCGGTGCTGATCTTGTAGCTGTAAATCGCAACGCCGCCGGATGCACTTACGGAAATGTAAACGAGGTCATCGGAAGCAGCGGTCATGGAAGCGCCGCCGGTTGCAGTAAGAGCAACGCTGCCCACATAGGAAACGGATGCCGCGCCGTAAACGGAAACATAGCCGTTATTTACGGTGGAAGTGATGCGGCAGTTATAAAGCTTGCCGTCCTGTGCAAGGATAAGGAAGTTGTCGTAATAAGACTTGCCGTCCTCGCTTACTTCAGAGCTGACGTATGCGATTGCCGCAAGTTTTCCGCTGAAGGTGCCGTCGGAAGTATATATCTCTTCATAGGCATCAGTCCAGTCGGTCACCTTATATACCTTCGGTGCGCTGGAAGAATAAGTGCCGTTGGAGATATGGATGGTATATCCGCCGACAGTTGCGTTAACGTTGCTGCCGGTGCTGCTGTCAACAAGGGAAACCGTCTTCTGGGGTGCACCGCTGAAGTCTGCAGGATGATAGTTGGAAGCCGCAATGGTTCCTGCGATTGCGCTGTAGCCGTTTGCGGGATCGATCTGCTGGTAAGTATAAGTGGTATTGCCGTATTTGCTTACGCCGGTTACCGCATACATTTTGCCGTTGCTGTATCCTGCCGCGGCATATGCATCGCTGCCGGAAGCCTTGGTTTCAAGGGTCATATCCTCGCTGATAACTACCCATTCATAGCCTTTGGAGGTCTTTACGTAGCCGTGAAGCTCGGTGAAGCCTTCGGGCTCATCGGGTTCGACAGGCTCATCGGGTTCAACGGGTTCTTCTTCCTCTTCGGGAACTACCTCGGAAAGCATGCAAAGACCCGCAAGAGCTGCAGCGTCCTCGACGGTGCAGAGATGAGTAAGAGTTTCGGTATCGAGCTCATAAGAGTAGATCTTTACGCCGTCAGCCGCGTTTACGGAGATATAAAGCATACCATCGGAATCAATGGTCATGGAAGCTCCGTCCGCGGAAGTAAGGCCGATGTTTCCTACGAGGCTTGCGCTCGAGCTTTCGACAAGATACTCGAACTCAATATAAGCGGATACGGTAAGGTCATAAAGATCGCCGTTTTTGCAAAGAACGAAATAATGTTCATAATAGTTCTCTGCGTTTTCGCTCATTTCGGAAGAAACGAAGGTCATTGCGGAAATATCGCCTTCAACAGCATAAACATCAAGATATGCGAAGCTGTTGCTGCTGTAATCCTTCATTCTGAAGAGATATTTGCCCATAAATTCGTCGGAAACAATGTATTTGAATCCGCCGACTTCGGTTTCATAGGGATCTCCGGTATAAATGTCAATGAATTCAACGGTCTGTACCGGAACTCCGGTGCCGTCAACCATAAGGCAGCCCCATTTTGTGCCGCCGCCCTGGGTTACGGAATAGTTATCGGAAGGATCGATTCTGTCGTATTTGTAGGTGATGGAATCGGTTGCATAGAGATATCCTTCGCTGTAGGCCGCACCGGTATATGCGGTATAGGTATAATCGCTGAGGGCTTCATAGCTTCCGTCCTCGGTGTCAATGCTTACCCAAACGCCGCCGTCCTCGGTCTGGATATATGCGTGGAGCTTGCCGCTGTTATCGGGCTCGA
>CAZOOL010000156.1:0-3360 GCA_964581405.1 uncultured Oscillospiraceae bacterium
GTCTATTTATGATAAGCGCTCCGCGTTCTTGGATAATCCCTCATCCACCGTGCCTCGCGGTGCTGTCCAAATCTTTGATTTGGCTAACAGCACCTGTGCAAGGCTGCTCCGCAAGCATAGCGAGCGGCAAGCAGCTACTGCTTGGCAACGGTCCCCCTTCCCCTCTGGGAAGGCATATAAACAATAATTTATGGTTGACTTATGAAATCATCGGTGCTAAAATTTGGTTAGGAAAAACTAACCGAAAGGAGAGATAAAGATGCTTCAGATTACAGTTCAGGTCGAGGGAATGATGTGTTCTCATTGCGAAGCTCACGTCAACAGCGCCGTCAGCAAGGCGTTCAAGGTTGAAAAAGTTGCTTCCGACCACGCTAAAAAACAGACCGTTATACTTACTAAAGAGGATATCGACGAGGAAAAACTCCGGGAGGTCATCTCCGCGGCGGGATATAAAGCCGGAGCGGTTCAGAAGAAAAAGAAGCTTCTGGCATTTATAAAATGATCAAAGGGCGGAAAAATCCGCCCTTTGTTTTGCAATCAGGGCATTTTTGCGAAAGGAAATCCGTTTTTCCGCAGGGCGGAAGGCTTTTTATATAACGCAAAAAAGCAAGGTAAAAACCTTGCTTTCAGACTGTTCGATATATCGGGATTGGTCATACAAGTGTTAATGTATCGAGATAAATATCTGCCTCTTTCAGAATGCTTTTAGTATCTTCAAAAGACAATAATTCAAGTGCTACTTTAATTGGAACAAACAATGCTTCGGAAACCTCAGTCACTTGACATACAACATCAACCGCTGTGCATTTGCCGAGGAAATATACAGATTGTTTTATAACATTTGCTTTGTTAGGGAATTTGTACTCTATTTGACGGCGAAAACCGTCGATAACTTGAACTTCAACATTTGTTTCTTCTTTTAACTCTCTGACTGCGGTTTCATATTCCGTTTCGTTCAACTCCATATGGCCTTTGGGAAAACCGTATTCTCCGTTTGAAGCACGAATGATTAAGTATAACCGAACATCATCTTTTTCTCTGTATGTTACAAATCCGCACGATTTCTCATATACCACCGAAATCACCTCGTCAAATTCAAGTTTATTGGTCCGTTCACAGTATAACAAAAAGGTTATCGTTTTGCAATTTATAGTTTCAAAGATGAAAAACAGATGTAACTTTATTTCGCAAGGAATCTTTATTTTTTCAAAAAAGATATGAGGAAATTTTGTAAAACAGTAGCGCAGCTCAAAACCCGGCGCGTTCAATTTTATTAAAAACTCAATAAATCGCATGAGCATCAGATGTTATAAGCGCCACGGATATTGGATATTTTTCTGTTCTGAAATTTTTGATTTTTTACTCCAAGAAAAAGGACTTAAAAATTATTGACTATTTATCATAAATTATATATAATAAACTGTTGTATAATGTAAAATTGCGCCCGAAAGGGCTTAACCGATTCGGAGGAATAGAAATGCTTGAATTTGAAGAACTGCGTTTAAGACTTACTTCCCTCAAACCCCAGATAGAAGACCTTAAAGATGCCCTTGGGCTTGAACAGTGCAAAGCCGAGGTAAGAAGGCTTGAGGCACAGCAGGAAGACCCCAACTTCTGGAACGATATCGAAACTTCCACAAAAGTCCAGCGCAAGCTCAGCCAGCTCAACGGAAAGATCAATTCCCATAAAGACCTTGAGACCCGTTATGAAGACACAATGACCCTCATCGAGATCGCTCTCGAAGAAAATGATCCTTCCCTTTATGACGAGGCTCTTCCCGAGGTTGAAAGCCTCGAAAAAGATATTGACGAAATAAAACTCACGACCCTTCTCACCGGGGAATATGACGAAGGCAACGCCATCATCACTTTCCATGCGGGCGCAGGCGGCACAGAAGCACAGGACTGGTGCCAGATGCTTTACAGAATGTACACCTGCTGGTGCAACAAACACCCCGAACTCAAATATACACTCGTTGACTGGCTTGACGGAGACGAGGCGGGCGTAAAATCCGCAACCATCATCGTTGAAGGACCCAACGCCTACGGTTTCCTCAAATCCGAAAACGGAGTTCATCGCCTTGTAAGGGTTTCTCCCTTTGATGCTTCCGGCAGACGCCAGACTTCCTTTGCATCCCTTGAGGTAATGCCTGAAATCGAGGACGACAAATCCATCGAAATCAAAGAGGATGACATCAAAATGGAGGTTTACCGCGCTTCCGGTGCAGGCGGTCAGAAGGTCAACAAAACTTCCTCCGCGGTTCGCCTTATCCATATTCCCACAGGAATTACCGTCTGTTCCCAGATCGAGCGTTCCCAGTACCAGAACCGCGAGGTTTGTATGAATATGCTCCGTTCAAAGCTTGTTGAGATCAAAGAGCGCGAACACCTCGAAAAAATCGAGGATATCAAGGGCGTTCAGAAGGAAATCACCTGGGGCAGCCAGATTCGTTCCTACGTATTCATGCCCTACACCATGGTAAAAGACCACCGCACAGGCTTTGAAACCGGTAACGTCCAGGCTGTTATGGACGGCGAAATCGACGGTTTTATCAACGCTTATCTCAAACAGATGAACAAAGGTCAGTTTGAAGGCGATGACGGCGACATGGCATAATTTACGCCCCGTGTCAAACTGCAGGGAACGGTCCTGACCGTTCCGAAAAAATAAAATTATGGCGGGAGAAAAACTCCCGCCGTTTTTATAGGTGAAATTATGATAAAGGCTGTTTTTATTGATATAGACGGAACCCTTCTTGATTTTGAAGCCTGCGTCGAGGAATCCATGCGCTGCGGTCTTTTGGAGCGGGGAATTGAATACAAAAGCGAGATGCTCGATACCTTTCACCGCATAAACAACGGGCTCTGGAAAAGCCTTGAGCTGGGAAAGCTTTCTTTTGAGGAGCTTCTCCGAATCCGCTGGGCGAATGTTTTTGCGGAACTGGGCATCGACCTTGACGGCCCGGAATTTGAAAATTATTTTCGCAAAAGGCTTCATGAAAGCGCCGTTCCCATGAAAGGCGCCTTTGAGATGCTCGGATACCTCGGGGAGAAATACCGGCTTTTTGCCGCAAGCAACGGCCCGGACGAACAGCAGAAAAACCGCCTTGAAAAAGCCGGAATGCTTGGATATTTCGAGGAGGTTTTTACCTCCGGAAAAATCGGAGCCGAAAAACCGAGCGGCGTTTTTTTTGAATATTGCTTCAATAAAATCGGCGATATTAAACCGGAGGAAAGCTTTATGCTCGGGGATTCCCTCACTTCCGACATGAAAGGCGGAAACGCTTTCGGCATGAAAACCGTCTGGCTGAACCTTAAAGGGGAAGAAAAGCCGGAATGGGTGGAGCATGAGATAAAATC
>CAZOOL010000157.1:0-3271 GCA_964581405.1 uncultured Oscillospiraceae bacterium
GCGCTCCGCAAGCTCACCGGCGTTATCAGCAAGACCAACTGCGTCGCCGTTTTCATCAACCAGCTTCGTGAAAAAGTCGGCGTTATGTACGGCAACCCGGAGGTTACCCCCGGCGGACGCGCCCTTAAATTCTATTCCTCCGTCCGCCTTGACGTTCGCAAACAGGAACAGCTTAAACAGGGCGGCGACGTTATCGGTAACCACACCAAGGTAAAGGTCGTCAAGAATAAGGTTGCTCCGCCTTTCCGTGAAGCGGAATTCGATATTATGTACGGACAGGGCATCAGCAAGGAAAGCGAGCTCCTTGATATTGCCGTAAAGCTTGATATTGTGGACAAATCCGGCGCGTGGTTCTCCTATAACGGAGAACGACTCGGCCAGGGACGCGACAACGTGAAGGAGCTCCTCAGAAATAATACTGCCCTTTGCGATGAAATCGAAGCGAAGGTTCGCGCCAATATGGATAAGCTCAGCGATATTTCCAAACCCGCGAAGAAATCAAAAGTTCTCAGCGTAGCGCCCACGGGCATTGATATTGAAGCAGATGTGGACGACGAGGAATAATCCGAAAGGAAAGCTTACAACTGAACAGACGAAAGAAAAAGCCCTGAACTTGTTAGAGTACAGGGCTCATTCGCGTAAGGAGCTTTTTGATAAACTGAAGCGCTTTACGGAAGCGGATACTGCCAACGAGGTTCTGGATATGCTTGAGGAGGGCGGACTCCTCGATGATGAGGCCTATGCCTTCCAATATGCCCATGACCTTATGGAGATGAAGCTTCTTGGTCCGGCGCGCCTTAAAATTGAACTTGCCCGCAAGGGAATAGAAGAGGAAATTGCGGAGCAGGCCATATGGGCCGCAGAGCAGGAAATCGGTTCCGCGGAGGAAAGATTGGACCGGCTTATCGAAATCCGGTACAAAAATATGCTTTCTGACGAAAAAAATCGTGCAAAAACAGTAAATGCCCTCTTTCGTCTTGGCTTCGGATATGATATGATAAAAGAAGCGATATATAAAGTAAAGGAAGAAACTGCAGATGAACTGTACAGAGAATGAAACCGTAAAGGTTGGAATGATTGCGCTTGGCTGCAACAAAAACCAGGTCGATGCGGAGCTTATGCTCGGCGCCCTTGAAAAAGAGGGATTCGAGGTCGTTGAAAATGCCGCCGAGTGCGACGTAGTTATTGTCAATACCTGCGGCTTTATCGAAAGCGCAAAACGCGAATCCATTGAAAATATCCTTCAGTGCTGCCAGCTCAAGGAACAGGGAGCAGTAAAGCTGGTTGTTGTGACCGGCTGTCTTGCGGAACGCTACCGCGAGGAAATGGCGGAACTTATCCCCGAAGCGGACGTTATCCTCGGCATCGGAGCCAACGATGAAATCGCCGCTTCCATAAGGCAGGCCCTCGAGGGGCAGAAGATAAGAAAATTCTATGCGCCCGAAAACCTTGAAATGGAAGGCAAGCGTATCCTTGTAAATTATCCTTATTATGCTTACATAAGGATTGCGGACGGCTGCGATAACCGCTGTTCCTATTGCGCTATTCCGCTTATCCGCGGAAGATACCGCAGCAGACCCATGGAAAATATCATTGAGGAATGCCGGAACTTCGCCGCGAAGGGCGTTGAGGAATTTATCATTGTCGCTCAGGATACCACCAGATACGGCGAGGATATTTACGGCAAGCGTATGCTTCCGGAGCTTCTCCGTGAAATCTGCAAAATTGACGGCATCAGATGGGTAAGAATCCTTTATGCGTATCCCGAAAGAGTTACGGAAGAGCTTCTTGACGTAATGGCTTCCGAGGACAAAATCGTAAAATACCTTGATATCCCGCTTCAGCATTGCAGCAAAAAGGTGCTCAAGGCCATGCACAGAAAACAGAGCACGCCCGCGGAGCTTATTGCGATGGTAAAACACCTGCGCGAGAAAGTTCCGGGAATCACCCTCAGAACCACACTTCTCACCGGATTCCCCGGAGAGAGCGACAGCGACTTTGAGGCTCTCTGTAAATTTGTTAAGGCCGCGAAGTTTGACAGACTCGGCTGTTTTGCCTATTCCCGCGAGGAAGGCACCAAATCCTATGATATGCCCAACCAGCTTGATGAGGAAACGAAGGAACGCCGTGCGGAGGTTATCATGGAGATCCAGACCGCGGTTTCTGCCGCTTTGCTTAAAAAGAAGGTCGGCAGCGTTATGGAAGTTGTGGTCGAGGGTTACGACAACAAAAATAAGGTGTTCCGGGGAAGGAGCTCCCAGGATGCACCGGAAATTGACGGAATCGTTTATTTCGCAAGCCCGGAAAAGCATTGCATAGGCGATTTTGTCAAGGTTAAAATTATTAAGTCTTCTGATTATGATCTTCTCGGTGAATTGGACGAATAATGGAAAGGGGGTCACATTGTGAATCTGCCTAATGCGCTGACTGTTTTGAGAGTTCTGATGATACCGTTTTTTGTTGCGGCTTTTCTTGCAGGCGGAGTAAGCGATTGGGTGACCGTCGGAATCTTTGTGCTGGCAGCCATAACTGATTATTTTGACGGTGCTATCGCAAGAAAAAAGAACATTGTTACCGATTTCGGAAAGCTGATGGATCCGCTTGCGGACAAGCTTATGGTTATGTCCGCGTTCATCTGTTTTACTGCGGAGGGACTTTTGCATCCGGTGGTGACTATTATTATTATGTCCAGAGAGTTTCTTGTAACCGGGCTTCGTATGCTTGCGACCTCCAAGGGAAAGGTTATTGCCGCGGATATCTGGGGCAAACTCAAAACCGTTTCACAGGATCTGACGGTCCTGCTTATACTTATCCAGAGCGCAGCAGGAGTCGGTTCCGGCAGCTTTATGGGAACCGCGGTGTATCTTTTTGTATGGATTATGACGATATTGACCGTTGTTTCCGCGGTAAATTATTGCGTTAAAAACAGAGATGTTTTTACGGACAAATAATAAAATGTATAAAGTATAATATAAAAAGCCTTTGAATCGGAAGTTGGTTTTTTCGGGTTCAGGGGCTTTTTTTGTTGAGAAAAAGTGGAAAAACAGGGCATTTTGTTGAAAACCGAGGCACTTTTCTTGGTACTTTCAACCAAATGTGAAAGATTTTCCACAGAACACACGGCGGCGATGCATTTTTGAAAAAAACTTTGAAAAAACTGTTGACTTTATGATTGCAGAATGATATACTAATCAAGCTGACCCGAGAGAACGGGTCACAAAGGACCTTGAAAAATGAACAACATTGGAAGAAAGAATTAAACCCTTGTATT
>CAZOOL010000158.1:0-3180 GCA_964581405.1 uncultured Oscillospiraceae bacterium
TAAACGACCTTCGTCTTCTTTATGAAAACGACCTTCGTTTCCTTGACCAGTTTTAACTGAGAGGTGAAAAACATGACCAGCAGAAAAGAAATTGCCGATCTTTCCCTCCGCTTCCAGGCAAGATGCCTCAACGTTTACCGCAAACTTTTCTTTGACCTTCAGGAACGCGAATATTCCGTCGAAATCCGCGACAGAAGCGCAAAACTCCAAAAAGCGGTCAAGGCGGAAGATTATTCCGAAGCGAAAAGTCAGGCGGATAATATCACCTATCTTTTTAAGCTTGCCTATCAGGCAAACCTTATCCTTCCCACCGTTTACCAGAGCCTTGCCGTTGACGGACTTACCCTTTCCGCAACCATCGAGGAAGCCGTAAACGGAGAAATCGGTCCCGACCCGGAACCGGAAATCATCCCTGTTGAAGAAATCCCCGCCGCTGTAAGAAAATATATCCCCGGCGGCGAAAAATAATATTGCCTCCCTTGCTTAAAGGGAGGGGACCGTTGCGGTACGCACGGTGGAGGGATTCCTTTACCGAAAACGGTCTTTTGCATAAAATCATCGGAATACTTTTTGAAGTATCCCCCGGGTATTTGCTCCGCAAATGCCAACCCCCTTTAGGCAAGGGGGCATTAAACGAAAAAGAAGGTTAAACAATGGATTTATCTCTCAGATGGCTCGCTGACTATGTTGATACCGGTGTAACCCCGAAACAGTTCTGCGATGCTATGACCATGTCCGGTTCCAAGGTCGAATGTTATAACACCGAAGCCGACTATATATCCAACTGCGTTGTTGGTAAAATTCTCAAAATCGAAAAACACCCCGATGCCGATAAACTCCAGATCTGCCAGATCGATATCGGCAGGGAAGAACCTGTCCAGATAGTAACCGCCGCCCAGAACGTTTATGAAGGAATGCTCGTTCCCGCGGCTCTGGATAACTCCACCCTTGCCGGCGGAATCAAAATCAAAAAAGGCAAGCTCCGCGGCGTTCCCTCCAACGGCATGATGTGCTCCGTTGCGGAACTCGGCGTTACCGTCCATGACTTCCCCTATGCCATCGAAGACGGCATCATGGATATTCAGGAGGACTGCAAACCCGGCGACGATATCAGAACCGCTCTCGGTCTCAACGATACCACTGTTGAGTTTGAAATCACCTCCAACCGTCCGGACTGCCTTTCCGTTCTCGGGCTCGCAAGGGAAGCCGCCGCGACCTTCGGCAAAGAACTCCATATGCCGGAAGTTAAAATCGAAAACGAAACCGGCGATATCAACGAGCTCCTTTCCGTCGAGGTAAAGAACCCCACCCTTTGCCGCCGCTACGTTGCAAGAATGATCAAAAACATCAAAATCGCTCCCTCCCCGAGATGGATGCGTGAAAGACTCCGCGCCAGCGGCGTCCGCCCCATCAACAACCTTGTTGACATAACCAACTACGTCATGCTCGAATACGGCCAGCCCATGCACGCTTTCGATTACAAATACCTCAAAGGCAATAAAATCGTCGTAAGAAACGCCGAAGAAGGCGAAAGCATCATGACCCTTGACGGAATCGAGAGAAAGCTCTCCCCCGAAATGCTCTGCATCTGCGATGCCGAAAAACCTTCCTGCGTCGCCGGCGTTATGGGCGGCGAATACAGCGGAATTCAGGATGACACCAACATGGTGGTATTTGAATCCGCTTCCTTCCTCGGTTCTTCCGTAAGAACCACCGCAAAGAAACTCGGCATGAGAACCGAGTCTTCCGGCCGCTTTGAGAAAAACCTTGATTCCAGAATGTGCGTGCCCGCAATCGAAAGAGCCTGCCAGCTTGTTGAAATGCTCGGCGCAGGCGAAGTCATCGGCGGATACATCGACATCGACAACGAAGGCGATGAACCCTATACCATTGAATTCTGCCCCGACTGGATCAACAGCTTCCTCGGAATCAATCTTTCTGCGGAAAAAATGGTCGAAATCCTCGAAAAAATCGGTTATAAAGTTGAAGGAAACCTTATAACCGTTCCTTCCTTCCGCGTGGGCGATACCCGCCATAAGGCCGATATTGCCGAAGAAATCGCGCGTTTCTACGGCTATGACGTAATCCCGAATACCGCCGTAAAAGGCGCTTCCCAGGGCGCTCTCACCCTTCGCCAGCAGTTCGAGAAAAAACTTTCCCGCCTTCTTATGGCAAACGGCTGCTATGAAGTCCAGACCTATTCCTTCATCAGCCCCAAATACTATGATAAAATCGCTCTTTCCGCCGATTCCGACCTTCGCAGAAGCGTCGTCATCACCAACCCCCTCGGCGAAGATACTTCCGTAATGAGAACCACCTGCGTTCCCTCCATGCTCGAAGTCATCGCAAGAAACTATAACAACCGCAACGTCGCGGGACGTTTCTTCGAGCTCGGCACCATCTATCTTCCCAAGGAATCCGCGGATATCCTTCCGGAAGAAAGAGGCGTCGCCGTCGTCGGCTCCTACGGCGATAAGGAAGATTTCTTTGCAATGAAGGGCATCGTTCTTGAAGCTCTCGATAAACTCGGCGTTTACGGCGTTGAATTCACCGCAAATAAAGAAAACCCCACCTTCCACTGCGGAAGATGCGCGGATATCTCCATCGGCGGCAAAAACATCGGCGTCATCGGCGAAATCGCACCCGCCGTTCTCGAAAACTACGGAATCGGCACCCGCGCATACGTCGCGACCCTCGATATAGCCGATATCTTCGATGCTCGCGTCGTTGAAAAGAAATTCAAACCCACTCCGAAGTTCCCCGCTTCCACCCGCGACCTCGCAATCATCTGCGACGACGAGCTCCCGGCCGCTTCCCTCGAAAAAGCGATCCGTGCAGGCGCAGGCAAGCTTCTTGAAAAAGTCGAACTCTTCGACGTTTACAAGGGTTCTTCCATTGCCGAAGGCAAAAAGAGCGTTGCCTATACCATGACTCTCCGCGCCGCAGACCGCACCCTTACCGTTGAGGAATGTGACCGCGCAGTCAACAAGGTCCTCAAGGAACTCTCCGCCATCGGCGCGGAACTCAGAAGCTGACAGCTTCCCCCATTTTCCAAAGGGAAAAACCTCTGCCGCATGATACGGCGGGATTCCTCGTTAAAAAAGCGCAAAAAACACCTCCGGCTTTTTTGATGGATATCCGTAAAACAGTTATCTGAATATCGACAGAAACGCCCGAACA
>CAZOOL010000159.1:0-3064 GCA_964581405.1 uncultured Oscillospiraceae bacterium
TTTTATTTTCGGGCGGATGATATACGCCCATACAGCGGCGAGGGAAAATTTTAATTATAGGCTTCGAGGACTTCGAGCAGGGTTGCACGGATGTCTTCATAATTTCCGCCGGCTCCGCTAACATCCACATAGACAAGGTATCCGTCTATATCGGTGACTGCGGCCATGGCTTTTCCTCCGGGGCTGTCGTCAAAAGTTACAATGTCGAATTCCCTTCCTGCGGCATTGACATAGGTTTCGTGCTCCTGGATATCTCTGAATTCGTTGTGATTTATTCCGAATCTCGGGCCTTCAGCGGCGCTGTTTTCGGTAAGGGCGGAATAATGTACCATTATGGAAACATTTCTTTCGTTGGAAAAAAGCGCATAAACACTGGCACCTATGATTTGACGGGTATCTTCAAGAATTCCGACATTCACCCAGCAATGGGATCTTCTTTCTTCTCCTCCCTCTTCCAAGCTGCTGTACCAGATATCTTGCTTCGTTGCGCAGTCAAGGACAATATTATTGGGAAGCGGAGTTCCAAGGAATTTTTCCGCAAGGTTGATGCTTTTCATGGGATAATCGCCGCCGGGATAATCAAGCAGTTCCTGATTGAAATCCGAACTTTTAAGCTTGTAATTCAGCTCGCCTGAAAAACTGTTGTTTTCCTCATCATAAATCGTGGTGTATCCCTTGATATATGCCACGGTGGGAATCGCGAGGGCAAGGATTATGCATGCCGCAAGGACAGTCCATTTGATTTTTCTGAAGGGCTTCGTCTTTTGGGCTGCAGGTTCTTCCATTGCGGAAAGAACCAGATCATCGTTTATATTTCCCATGGCTTCAAGAAATTTTTCGTTTTTCATGGATTTATGCCCTCCTTTTCAAGAGTTTTCCGCAACTCGTTTTTCATTCGGAACAGCATTGATTTGACCTTGCTTTCGCTCATTCCGTATGCTTTGGCGATATCCTTTACGGAATAAAAATACCAATAGCGGCGGATGAAAATATTGCGTTTTTCCTTCGGTTGGGAACAGAGAAATTTTTCAATCGCCGCGGTAAGCTCTAACGAATCAAAAAGGTTTTCCGCTTCGTTTTCCGCAGGAAAACAATCTTCGATTTCGGAAAGCGCGATTTCAAAAGCGCCGCTTCCGCGCTTTTCGGCGGAATCATATCTTATCCTGTTCAGCGCAAGGTTTCTGGCGATCCTTCCGGCATAGGCACCGAGCATTTCCGGGCTGTTCGGAGGAACGGATTCCCAGACCTTGAGGTATGTATCGTTAAGACATTCCTCGATATCGCCGCTGTTTTTAAGGATATTACCGGCGATGGTGCGGCAATAGGCACCGTATTTTTCGTCAAGGGCGGAAATCGCATCTTCGGAACGCGCAAAAAACAATTCGATTATTTTTTCATCCTCCAAAGATATCCCTCCCTTTTTCTTACTGAAATGTCTTTCATTATATTTTAATTCCGGTTGTGCAAAAAGGCAAGTTTTTTGAAAAATTTCCGGTGAATCGCAAAAAACCGCCCGATTGGGCGGCTTTGTTTTTGGGGGAAAGAAAGGCTTCAGAGGATTTTTTCGCCGGCGATGGCGGGAACGGCGCCTTCTTCGATGGGGCAGACGTAGCCGCTTTTTGCTTTTGCGGAAAATTCCGCTTTTGCGGCGGAAAGAAGCTCGCCATTTTCAAAAAGGTCCATTGCAGTTGCGGCGATGACCTTTGCGGCGAGGTTCATGCCTTTTTTGGCGATGCTCGATTTGCCCATGGAAACGACCTGCCAGCTGTGCCCGGGAATTCCGCTGGACCAGGTTGCGGTGTTTATCTGGGCGGTGGGGGTTTGCCAGCTTACGTCGCCAACGTCCGTCGAACCCGGGAGGGTCACTTCGCTGTGATAGAGCGGCATCAGGAAGTCGTTTTGGGCTTTTTTGCCGCCGTCGGTTTTTTCCGAAACGTATTGGGCAATTTCCGGACTGAAATGACTTGCGAAGCCCGGGAGCCCTTCGGTGAAGTAGGTGCTTTTAAGATTTTCTGCAAATTTTATTTCTTCTTCGGTGTACTCCAAAGGCTTTATTCCGCTGAAATTTTCATACATGGCTTTTTCGAGCACCGAGTTCGGAACGACGTTTGCCGTGCCGTCAATGAAACGGCGCTTCAGGTTCGTTCCGGTCATAAGGGCGGCGCCTTTTGCGATATCTTCGACCCTTTCGGTGAGAGCTTTTGCCTTCGGTACGGTATCGGAACGCATCATATAGAGCACCTGGGCGGTGGGCTGAACGACATTCGGTGAAATGCCGCCGGCATCGGTTATGGAATAATGTATTCTGTCGCTCGGGGGCATATGCTCGCGCAGGAACTGGACGCCGATATTCATAAGCTCCACGGCATCAAGGGCGCTTCTTCCCAGATGGGGACAGCCGGCCGCATGGGCGGCGACCCCCTCGAATTTATATTCCACCTGTATGCAGGCGAGATAGGAGCCGCTCGTCACCTGATTGGAATCGTCCGGGTGCCAGGTGAGCGCAGCATCGAGGCCGTAAAAAAGACCTTTTTGCGCCATAAAGGCCTTGCCTGCTCCGCCTTCTTCGCCGGGGCAGCCATAGAAAATGACGGTTCCGCTGCCTTCGCCTTTTTCCTCGAGGTATTTTTTGATTCCATAGGCGGCGGAAAGAGAACCCGCACCAAGAAGGTTATGGCCGCAGCCGTGACCGCTTCCGCCGGGAATGAGTTCGTCGTGCTCAGTTTTCCCCGCCTTTTGGGAAAGACCCGAGAGGGCATCAAATTCGCCGAGGATACCTATTATCGGTTTTCCGCTGCCGTAGGTTCCGGAAAAGGCGGTTTCGACCCCGGCAAGACCTTCTTCAACCCTGAAACCGAGTTTTTTCAGAAGATTTTTATAAATTTCGGCAGATTTATGTTCCTTCAGGGATATTTCGGCACATTCCCAGATGGAATCGGAAAGTTCCTCGAAGATGCCTTTATTTTCGTCAATGTATGCATAAAGCTCCTGTTTGTTCATGGTGAAAGCTCCTTTACAAAAAGACCCCCGTTCTAAAGGGGGCCGGCATTTCCGCAAGGAAATG
>CAZOOL010000160.1:0-2980 GCA_964581405.1 uncultured Oscillospiraceae bacterium
ATTTTGTGGAGTTTGATGTCGCTTCCGGCCTCAGCAATAGCAGCTTCAAGGGCAGCAATTTCAGTTTTGTATGCTGCTTTGAGGGCTATGTACTTTTTGTCAGCGCCGAGCTCTTTTGCGATCATGTCAACACCTTTTACAAGGTCTGCAGCTCTGGTACGCATGAGGAACTTATCGGTTTCGATAAGGGGTTCACACTCTGCTGCGTTGACAATGAAGTACTCGGATTTAGCGTTCAGTTTTACATGGGTAGGAAAACCTGCGCCGCCCGCACCGACTATACCGGCATTCTTTACAGTTTCGACTAAACTCATATGAATGCACCTCCCTGTAATTTTCTGCAATTTACGCTTTAATATAATCCGGAAGAATATAATATATTATACATATTTTATATTCTTCCGTCATAACGCACTTAATTCAATAAAGCTGAATTATTTGCCTGCCATCTGTTTGGCAACTTCGTCTGCAAAGTTTTCCTGTTTTTTCTCGATGCCTTCGCCTTTTTCCATACGAACGAATTCGGTGATCTTGATGGAGCCTCCGAGTTCTTTCGCAACTTTGTCGGTATAGGATTTAATATCGAGGTCAGGATCTTTTACGAATTCCTGGTTCATGAGGCAGTTTTCTTTGTAATATTTACCGATTCTGCCGTCAACCATTTTTGCTTTAACTGCGTCGGGTTTGTTAGCGAGTTTTTCATCGTTGTCGATCTGTGCCATGAGAATTTCTTTCTCATGCTCGATAACTTCTGCGGGAACGCAGTGTTCGCAGATGTAAGAGGGGTTTGCTGCAGCGATCTGCATTGCAACGTCTTTGCCGTATTCTGCAAAGCCTTCTTTGTCTGCTACATCGGATGCAAATTTAACCATTACACCGATGGTGCCGCCGCCGTGAACATAAGTTGCAACGTCGCCTTCATAGCGAACGAAACGGCGGACTTTAAGGTTCTCACGGATTTTGAGCTGTCTGTCCTGAAGGTGTTCCTGAACGGTTCTGCCGTCAACAACACATGCGAGGAGAGCATCAACGTCTGCAGGATTGTTGTCGATGACAGCCTGTCCTGCGAGTTTTACGAATTCGCGGAAATCTTCGTTTTTGGAAACGAAGTCGGTTTCGGAGTTGACTTCGATTGCAACGGAAACTTTCTTTTCGGAATCGGTGAATGCAAGAACAAGACCTTCTGCTGCGATTCTGCCTGCTTTTTTAGCTGCAGATGCAAGGCCTTTTTCACGAAGGAACTCAACTGCTTTTTCCATGTCACCATCGGTTTCGATAAGTGCTTTTTTGCAGTCGAGCATTCCGCATTCGGTCATCTCACGGAGAGTTTTAACGTCTTGAGCAGTGAACGGCATATTATTCTGCCTCCTCTTCAGATTCTTCAGGAGTATTCTGTTCGCCCTGTCTGCCTTCAATGATAGCATCGGCGATGGTACCTGCGATGAGTTTTACAGCGCGGATAGCGTCATCGTTGCCGGGGATAACATAGTCGACATCGTCGGGGTCGCAGTTAGTGTCAACAATAGCTACGATCGGAATACCGAGTTTCTTTGCTTCTGCAACGGCGATTTTCTCTTTTCTGGAGTCAACGATAAAGAGAGCGCCGGGGAGCTCGGTCATATCTTCGATACCGCCAAGGAATTTTTCAAGTTTCTCGATTTCGAGGGTAAGCTTGGTAGCTTCTTTCTTGGTAAGGCGGTCGAAAGTGCCGTCTTCCTCCATTTTACGGAGCTGCTGAAGACGAGCGATTCTTCTTCTGATGGTCTTGAAGTTGGTGAGCATACCGCCGAGCCAGCGAGCGTTTACATAATAAGCGCCTGCTCTTTCAGCTTCTTCACGAACGGAGTCAGCAGCCTGTTTTTTGGTGCCGACGAAAAGAACGGATTTGCCTTCTGCGGAAAGCTCGTTTACGAAGGAATATGCTTCCTCGATTTTCTTAACGGTTTTCTGAAGGTCGATGATGTAGATTCCGTTTCTTTCGGTGAAGATATACGGAGCCATTTTGGGGTTCCAGCGGCGGGTCTGGTGACCAAAGTGTACACCAGCTTCAAGCAGCTGTTTCATAGATACTACGGACATTGTTTTTTTCCTCCTTGTTATTACCTCCACCCCAGTCATTTCCCGGCAGCAACCGGGCTTTTCCCGGTCAACGACCGACGGGATTGTGGGGTGTGTGTGCTTTCAGAAGACGCAGTTATAGACTTACAGTCTTCTAGCCATTAGATTATAGCACTAAATGGGACTGTTTGCAACCTCTTTTGCCGTTTATTGTAAGAAAATATTTAAAATTTTTTGGAAAATATTATCCTTTCGTCCGTATGCCCTGCGTTTCTGTTCGGTTTTCACAAGGATTATATCTTTTCCTATTGTATCAATTTTATTCCAGCTTATGGAAATATCCTCTTCCCTCCCCAAAAGCCCGAAAAGCCTTTGCCTTCCTTTTATGATTATCGCAACGACTTCCTTCGTTTCCGTGTCAATCAGTATGTCGTCCGCATAGCCGAAGCAGCTTCCGTCAGCTATGTTTACGACCTCTTTTTCGCATATTTCTTCAAGAGTAAGCCGCATGAAATCATTCCCCTTTCCCGTAAAATATATGCCGCTTACGGGCGCATTCTGTCTGTCCGTGCTCAAAATTTACCAAAGTATTTATTCCGTGCTCAAATGAATATAACCGTGCTCAAAAGTCAAATATTATTCTTGCCAAAACAAATTGAACGGGGAATTATCTTATGTATTACGGTAAAGTCGAAATCTGCGGAATCAATACCTCAAAGCTTCCGGTGCTCAAAGAAGAAGAGAAAACCGAGCTTCTCAAACTGGCAAAAAACGGCGACAAAAACGCAAGGGAAAAGATGATAAACGGCAATCTTCGCCTTGTTTTAAGCGTTGTCCAAAAATTTTCCGGCCGCGGCGAACCGCCGGACGACCTTTTCCAGGTGGGCTGCATCGGGCTTATCAAGGCCATCGACAACTTCGA
>CAZOOL010000161.1:0-2917 GCA_964581405.1 uncultured Oscillospiraceae bacterium
CCTTTGACAAGGGAGGTAAGCGCTCCGCGTTTCTTGGCTATCCTCCTTTCGTCTTTTTTGACCTGCGGACAAAAAAACAGAGGCACTTCCTTGAGAAGTACCTCTGCTGCGACTCTTTTTTATTGAATATATTATTTTCCGAAAACGATCTCGACAGTGTCTTTTGCGATCATGAGCTCTTCGTTGGTGGGGATTACCCAAGCTTCAACTTTGCTGTCGCCGGTGGAGAATTTAGCTTCTTTGCGGCTTGCGTTATTGTTGAGCTCTTCGCCGATGGAAAGACCGAGGTATTCCATATCGGAGCAGATTTCGCCGCGCTGTACGGAAGAGTTTTCGCCGATACCGCCGGTGAAGATGATTGCATCAACGCCGCCCATTGCTGCTGCATAGCCGCCTGCGATTTTCTTGATCTGATATGCGAACATATCGAGAGCGAGCTGTGCTCTGTGGTTGCCCTCTGCTGCTGCGTTTTCAAGGTCGCGGCAGTCGCTGGAAATGCCGGAAATTCCGAGGAAGCCGGATTTTTTGTTCATGAGGGTTTCCATCTGTGCGGGGGTAAGGTTTTCTTTATCCATGATGTAGGTTACGACAGAGGGGTCGATTCCGCCGCAGCGGGTGCCCATTACGAAACCGTCAAGAGGAGTAAGACCCATGGAGGTATCAACAACTTTGCCGTCTTTTACTGCGGAAAGGGAAGAACCGTTGCCGAGGTGGCAGATGATAAGTTTGGTTCCTTCGGGATTTTTGCCGGTGATTTCAAAATATCTTCTGGTGATGAAACGATGGGAAGTTCCGTGGAAGCCGTAGCGGCGGATGGAATATTTCTCATAGTATTCATAAGGAATACCGAACATATATGCTTTTTCGGGCATGGTCTGATGGAAAGAGGTATCGAATACCGCGACCATGGGGGTTTCTTTTCCGAAAACTTCCTGGCAAGCTTTCATAGCAACAGCCTGGGGCGGGTTATGGAGAGGACCGAGGTCACGGAATTTTACGCCGATATCTTCGATGAGTTCATCGTCGATGAGGGTGGATACTTTATATTTTTCGGAACCGTGAAGGGTTCTGTGGCCGATAGCTTTGATTTCGCTGATATCGGAAACAACTTTGTTTTCACCTTCGGTAAGGAGTTTTACGAGTTCCTCGAAAGCTTCTTTGTGGGTGGGGAAGCTTACGTCGTATTCGGTTTTGTAACCGGAAGCGGTTTTGTGGCTGATTCTGCCGTCGATGCCGATTCTTTCGCAAAGACCTTTTGCAACGACTTCTTCGTTATCCATCTCGATAAGCTGATACTTAAGAGAGGAGCTGCCTGCGTTGATAACAAGTACTTTCATGTTTATATAACCTCCAAGTATGTTGTCCCGATATTTTTTCCTTTAACTTCCGGCCATAGCAAAGCTGGCCTTCATTGACATTCGGGTTACAATTATATATTATTACATTGGAACGCAAATTGCAAGGAAAACACGTTAAAAAAATGATGATTTAGTGTTTTTCTTTGCAAAACGGAAGGAGATTATTATGAAAATCGCAGGAATCATAGCGGAATACGATCCTTTTCATAACGGGCACGCCTATCAGATCGCAAAAACCCGGGATATGGGTGCCGAAGCAGTCGTCGTTGCCCTCGGCGGGGAATTCACCCAGCGGGGCGAGCCCGCATGGTGCTCAAAATATCTCCGAGCAGAAGCCGCTCTTAATTGCGGCGCAGACCTTGTGCTCGAAATCCCTCTTCCCTATGCCGTCGGTTCTGCGGAAAAATTCGCCGAAGGCGGGGTAAAAGTCCTCGATGCCCTCGGCTGCGTGGATATTCTCAGCTTCGGAAGCGAAAGCGGCGAGGCAGAAAAAATCATGGCTTTTGCCGCACTCGCCGAAACGGAGGAGTATATTGAGGAATACAAAAAAGCTCTTTCCGAAGGGATTTCCGCCGCCGCCGCAAGACAGAAAGCCGCCGAAAAAACTTTCCCGGAGCTTGCCGCCGTTGCGGCAAACCCAAACGACACCCTCGGCGCGGAATACTGCAAATGGCTTTTGCGCCTCGAAAGCAAAATAAAGCCGAGCACCGTAAAAAGATACGGCGCCGGTCATGGCGAAGCTGCCGTGCTCAAAAGCGGAATCGCCTCCGCAACCTATCTCCGCAGCTTCGGTGAACCGGAGGATATATTTCCCTTCGTACCCTATAAAACCTATGAACTTCTTGCGAAGGGATACCGGGAAGGAAAGCTTCCCTTTGACTGCAAAAAAATCGAACCCGCGGTGCTCGCGGTACTTCGCATGACGGGCGAGGAGGAGTTCGCCAAAGTCCCGGACTGTGCCGCCGAAGGGCTTTACCATCGGGTTTTTGACGCCGTTCAAAAGGCGGCGTCCCTTGATGAACTCTATGAACTCATCAAGACAAAGCGCTACGCCATGAGCCGCGTAAAGCGCATCGTTTCCGGTGCTTTTCTCGGGCTGGATTCTTCCGTGCTCAAAACCGCAGAACTCCCCTATATCCGCGTGCTCGGAATGAACGACGTCGGCGCTGCCGTGCTCAAAGAGGCCAAAAGCTCCGGCTGCAAGCTGCCCGTTTCCTCTTCCCTTGCGGATCTTGCGAAAACCTCCGAAACGGCGGAATATTTTGCCATGCTCGAATCAAGAGCCGAGGATCTATGGCAGCTCGGGCTTCCGAAACCCGGTCGGTGCGGACTTGCCTATACTGCGAAAATTATAAAATTATAAAATCAAATCTCGCTTGGTGGGAGTGCTTCGTAAAGAAGCACTCCTTTTTGTGTGTTTTTTCAGCCGAGCCGCCCGATTACATCGTTTTCCACCGTAGGGGCGGATATTATCCGCCCGCTACATTCAATCGGCCGAGCCGCACAATCACATTGAAAACCGTTGCCGACCCCGAGCGGCAACGGTCGAGATTCGGAAC
>CAZOOL010000162.1:0-2901 GCA_964581405.1 uncultured Oscillospiraceae bacterium
TCTTGGTTGCGGAACGGTCAAGACCGTTCCCTACATCTGCAAAATTACCGTTTTCACCGTATGGGCGAATAATATCCGCCCGTTCCCTACATCTGCAAAATTACCGTTTTCCACCGTAGGGGCGGATATTATCCGCCCGCCACATTCAATCAGCCGACAACAACAGCCGAGCCCCCCAATTACATTGAAAACCGTTGCCGACCCCGAGCGGCGGTGAATAATGGTTTTCACTTCGCAAAAACCCTCTTTGCAAGGTCAATATCCTCTTTTTTTATGCATCGGAACAGCCTGAGGAGCAAATAATAGGTCGCGAGCATCATGAGCACCGCAAGGATAACTCCCGGTGCTCCGTTCGTTATGTGCGGAAAAATTTTGAGCACCGCGGAAGAAAGCGCCGTGCTCAAAACCGCCGCCCCGGCGGGGATAATTGCCCAGCGTACCATATCAACCCGAAATCCGGTTACGGAAACGAGCCTCGAAGCTGAAAGCGCCATGTTAAAAACCTCGCTTATTACTATGGTCGCAAGGTAGCCCGCCGTCCCGAAAAGCGGTACAAGACCATATACGAGCCCAACACACATCGCAGTATCATATACGTTATAACGCACCACCGCGACCTGCTCCCCAAGCCCTTTCAGGATTCCGTCAACCGCCGAATCAAGATACATAACCGTGACGATTGGCGCAAGGGCGCGTATGGCGTTGCCGGCTGCCGGCTCGTTATATAAAATCACCGCAAATTCCTCCGCCCATGCCATCAGCGCCGCCGCAACCGCAATGGCAAACATCAGCGTCATTCGGAAAACATAGCCTATGACCTTTTCTATTTTTTCCTCCTGACCGAGAGTTTTATACTGCGTCACCTCCGGCACCAGCAGATTCGAAAACCCGAGCAGGAAAGCGCAGGGAAAATTGAGCACCGGAAGAACCATTCCCCCGACTATTCCGTATTCTGAAAGAGCCGTTTCCTCCGCCATTCCGCTTTTTATAAGCGAAACCGGAACAAGCAGATGCTTTACGGTGCTCAGGGCGGAACGCAAAACCGCCGAAGCCCCAACCGGAAGCGCTATCCCCACGAGCCGTTTCCAAATGGAAAATCCTCCGCCGTTTTCTCCGCCGAAAAAGGGATGACGCCGGCGGTCCGTTCTGTAAAGGATATAATGAAAAGCGAAGGCGAGAGCTTCCGAAACAGTGCTTCCCGCCGCAACAAGGATACACGCTTCCCCAAGGTCTCCGGGCTTCATCAGAGCGAAAACCGAAACGGTGAAGGCCATCTGGGAAAGCTGTTCAAAAATCTGGGCTGCGGAGGAAGGAAAAACCCTTGTCACAGCGGTAAAATAACCGCTGAAAGCCGCCGAAACACCGACGAAGGGCAGCGAAAACGCAAGTATCCGGAAGGGCTCCGCCGCGCGGATATCCCCAACCATGGCTTCTGCGGCAAAATCACTTGCCGCCCAAAGTATCGCCCCGCCGAGAACACCGAAGAAAAGACTGTACAGCAAAGTTTTGCTCATGGCGGAAGCGGCGCCCCTTCCGTTCCCGACGGCGGTTTCCTCCGCCACAAGGCGCGTCGCCGCAAGTCCCGAACCGGAACAGGCAAAGGTCACCGCAAAGCGATATACCGCCATCATAAGCGAAAAAAGCCCCATTCCCGCGGAACCGAGGTTCCTTGTGAGCCAGGCGTTATAAATCACCCCCGCCGCTCCAAGAGAAAGCGAGGTCGCGGTCAGGATCCCCGCATTCACCGCAAAATTCCGAAGCCTTGACAAAAAGCGCCACCTCCCTTTCGGAATTTATATGCGGCGGACGCTTTAAAAATGTCCTCACGCCTTGACAAAAAGTCCCCGAAAGCGTGATAATATATTCATCGAAAGACGAACGGAGGAAAACAAAATGAGAAAAAATTTCGGGGCAAAGCCCATTCTTTATCCCATGCCGGTTTTTATCCTTGCGGCCTATGATGAAAACGGCGTGCCCTGCGCCATGAACGCCGCCTGGGGCGGAATGCACGAATCGGACGAAATCGCCATGTGCATCAGCGCCGGCCATAAAACCACCAAAAATATCCTTGCTACGGGCGCTTTCACCGTAAGCATGGCGGACGAAAGCCACGTTGCGGAATGTGACTACGTTGGCATCGAATCCGGCAATAAAGTACCGGATAAATTTGCGAAAGCGGGTTTCCACGCGGTAAAATCCGAATTTGTGAACGCTCCGCTCATCGAGGAGCTTCCCATGGCGGTGGAATGTGAGCTTAAAAGCTACGACCCCGAAACCGCCTGCCTCATCGGAAAGATTGTAAACGTCTGCGCCGATGAAAAAGTTCTTGACGAAAACGGTAAAATCGACCCTGCGAAGCTCCGCCCCATCACCTATGACCCCATGAACCACAAATACATCGTCCTCGGCGAAACCGTCGGCAGCGCCTTCAGCGACGGAAATAAAATCAAATAAATCAGGCTGCGGCAGGAATTCCCCCCCCGCCGCTGTTATTTAAACGAAAAAAGACCGCGTTTGCGGTCTTTTCTTATTTCAAACAACATTTCCGTTCTTCCTTGTCCTATCGAAGACCTCTTGCGGTGACGGAAACGGCAGTTTACAAAGGCGGATATGTGTTTCCGGTTTGCCCTCGCTGCCATATATCATTGGAGCGGGAATACCGGGTCTTTTGCGACCGCTGCGGGCAGGCACTTGACTGGAAGAAATACGGGAGATAATGCGAAAGGGTAAAAGATAGGAGCTGCCATCAAAACGATGACAGCTCCTGCTTGCTTCTTGGCAAAAAATGTCAAAAAAGCAAGTCCCTCAAAAGAGGGGCTTTTACTATTGCTATCAAGGAGACTCGACTTCCTCTATTCTGACACAAACATTTCCGCCTGTGGGAACAGTAATATAGTAAAG
>CAZOOL010000163.1:0-2892 GCA_964581405.1 uncultured Oscillospiraceae bacterium
GGTAAGCGCTCCGCGTTTCTTGGTTATCCCTCTTTCGTCATTTGCTCCGCAAATGCCACCTTCCCCTCTGGGAAGGCTTTAAATGAATCCCTCTGGGAAGGCTGAAGCGGAACGGAACGGTCAAGACCGTTCCCTGCGGTTTTGTTTTATTTTCGGGCGGATGATATCCACCGCGGCTGTTGAAGAAAAAAAGGAACGTTTTATCAATAGAGGACCTTGCTCAGAAAGTCCTTTGTTCTCGGGTTTTGGGGGTGGGCAAAAATTTCTTCCGGGGTGCCTTCCTCGGCGACGATTCCGCCGTCGATGAACACGACGCGGTCGCTTACTTCCTTTGCGAAGCCCATTTCGTGGGTTACGATGACGCTGGTCATGCCGGTTTTTACAAGGTCTTTGATAACCTCGAGAACCTCGCCGACCATTTCCGGGTCGAGAGCGGAGGTGGGTTCATCGAAAAGCATTACGTCCGGTTCCATCGCAAGAGCACGGACTATGGCAAGGCGCTGTTTCTGTCCGCCGGAAAGACTTGTTGCTCTTTCGTTTGCTTTTCCCGAAAGACCTACGCGGCTGAGGAGCTCCATCGCCTGATCGTTCGCTTCGTTTTTATTCATCTTTTTTACGACGGTGGGCGCAAGAGTTACGTTTTCGAGCACGGAAAGATGGGGGAACACGTTGAAATGCTGGAAAACCATGCCCATTTTCTGACGGTGGAGGTCGATATTCACCTTTTCACTGGTGATATCTACGCCCTCGAAAAAGATGCTTCCGGAATCGGGAGTTTCGAGCATATTGAGGCAGCGGAGAAAAGTGGATTTGCCGCCGCCGGAGGGACCTATTATGGAAACGACTTCGCCGGGAGCAACGTGCTCATTGATGCCTTTAAGAACCTGGAGGTCGCCGAAGCTTTTATAAAGATCAACTGTTTTAATCATTTGCTGTTGAGCCTCCTTTCATAGGCCTGAACAAGTTTGCTGAGGGTGAAGGTCAGCGCAAGATAAATAGCGCCGACGATTATAAGAATTTCGAGGGCAAGATACTCAACGCCGTTGACCTTGAGGTAGGAGGTCATAAGTTCGCCGACGAAGAAGGTGGAAGCCATGGAGGTTTCCTTGATTATGGCGATAAATTCGTTGCCGATGGCGGGAAGAATGTTTTTTATTGCCTGGGGCATAACTACTTTTATCATAGTCTGGGTTTTGCTCATGCCGAGGGAACGGGCGGCTTCGGTCTGGCCGTAATCAACGGCCTGGATCCCGCTGCGGAAAAGCTCGGAAACATAGGCGGCGCTGTTGCAGGCAAGGGCAAGGGATACCCAAAAGAAATAATCCGCTTTTATGGGAATGAGCTTCGGAAGTCCGAAAACGAAAAGATAAAGCTGGAGAAGAAGGGGCGTTCCGCGGATGACCTCGATATAGACAGAGCAGAGCCAGCTTACGGGGTTGAATTCGGAAAGCCAATGGATAAATCCGTGTTTCTTTTTATCTTTATTGATTCCTTTAAATGGTTTTATATTGGACATTCTTCCGAGAGCGATAAAAGCGCCGAGAAGAACGCCGAAAAAGACCGCGATTGCGGAAAGAATCAGGGTATAGCGCAGACCTTCAAATATAAAGATATGCCAGTATTCCCTGATAAGCATAATAATGTTATTTATCATTTGTACCTCCGTAAAAACTTTTGGGCATGAAAGCAGGGCGGGAAGCAAATCCTCGCCCTGCCGGTTTATAGGTTTTTAATGGCATCAGCCTTCGCTTTCCTCGTCTTCGATGATTACTTCCTGTGCGTTATCGGATTCAGCGAGTGCAAGAGCTTCTTCGTACCAAGTTTCATAATAACCCGATTCATAAGCTTTTGCAAGTATTTCGTTTACTTTTGCAAGAAGTTCATCGTCATCTTTATTGAGAAGGATTACGTTTGCGGTATATTTGGGGTCAACTTCAAACTCGAAGCCGGAAAGAGCGACTTCGGGGTTATTTGCGATAAGGACTTCGGCGTTGCCTGCCGCAACTGCGAGAGCATCAATATCGCCGCTTTTGAGCATGAGAAGCGCGGTATTGAGGTCGCCCACCTCAACGATTTCCGCATCGGAAGGAAGCTGGGAGCTGCAGAGGTCGAGCTGGAGAGATGCGGTCTGGGCGCCGACTTTAAGGCCGGAATAATCGGAAGCGGAAACGAGTTTGCCTTCGTTTGCTTTGCTCGTGATGATAACCTGTTCGGTTTCGTTATCGCCGGCGTAATAATAATCGGAAAGGTTATAGTTTTCTGCACGTTTTTCGGTCCAGCTGAAACCGGAAATTGCCATATCGACGGATTTGGTTTCGACAGCAACCTGGCAGGCGTTAAAGCTCATGGGTTCGATTTTGAGTTCCATGCCGAGCTCTTCGGCGATGAACTTTGCGAGGGAAACGTCGAAACCGACGTACTGATCCTGGCCGGATTTGGTGATATCAACAAATTCCATGGGGGCAAAGTCCGGAGAAAGAGCGACGGTGAGAACTTCTTTATCGGAAGAACTGCATCCTGCGAATGCGAAAAGCATACAAGCGATAAGAACAAGAGAAACGATTTTTTTCATTTTGGCTACCTCACTATTTAATCAAATAAATTTCGAAGTCATTGATCATTGGCTATGTCCGTATTATACACGCATAATTATTCATTGTCAACACCTTTTTACGAATATTTATGCACTTTTACCTTTTGCGCAAAACCGTCACAACTTCGCCGGGTGTTTTGTGCAGATTTCACATATATTATGCAAATATGCGCGAGAAACGGCTCTTTGCGGCACTTGCGGGCGGTTTTTAATATGCAGCAGAAAATGTATAAATACACAATTTTTGTTTGTTTTGCGTTTTTTGCCGGATTTCGCATTAAAATAGGTGATAATATTTG
>CAZOOL010000164.1:0-2884 GCA_964581405.1 uncultured Oscillospiraceae bacterium
CCGCGTTTCTTGGTTGCGGAACGGTCAAGACCGTTCCCTACGTTGAATTGAATGAGAACCGCAAGCAGATTTTCCATTAAAAAAACGCCCTTCGCGGGCGTTTTTCATCTGAATTTATGCCATTCCGCCACAGCCATAGCATCGCAGCGTTCGTTTTCCGGATGTCCTGCGTGACCTTTTATCCATACGAATTTCACTTCGTGGATTTTCAGCAGATTGAGCAGCCGTTCCCAAAGATCGGGATTGAGCGCCGGAGCTCCGCCGCTTCTTTTCCAGCCTTTTTTGCGCCAGCTTTCCGCCCAGCCAAGGGTTACCGCATCGGAAACGTATTTTGAGTCTGTCACGACCGTGACCCTGCATGGTTCCCTCAGGGCTTCGAGCCCGCTTATGACCGCCATGAGCTCCATACGGTTGTTTGTGGTTTCGGCTTCGCCGCCGGAAAGTTCCTTTTCGTGCTCGCCGAAGCGAAGTATCGTTCCCCAGCCGCCGGGACCCGGATTTCCGGAACAGGCGCCGTCAGTAAAAATCATGACCTCTTTCATCGGGGTCACCTCTCTTTCGTGTTCTGAAAAATATCATAGCGGCATATTAAGAAAAAAGCAAGTTTTTTAAATTTATTTTTAACGAAAATGAATTTTTGTTGACATTTCCATTCAAAATAATTACAATAGTACCAACGAATGTGTCCGGAATAATTGAATATTTTTTATTTTTCCAAGCCAAATTGCCGGTTTGGAGTTTTTCTGCTTGCAATTTATTGCAAAAAAGCGCGAAAAAACGGAATTTTCGCGCGGTTAATTACAAAATAAAAGCGGGAAGAAAAAATCCCGCCCCAAGGTTTTATACATATTTAAGCCCATAAAAGGAGGACGAATTTTGAACCATACCCAAAAAGTAAAACAGCAAAAAACAAATTTGGATAAACTCGATAAGATCCTTGCGAATCTTCCGGAAGCGCAGTATGACCACAGCAGCGAGGACGTTCCCGCAAAAAAGCGCGGACGCCCGAAGAAAAATTCTTCCGATGCTCAGAAAAAGCAGAGCGCTCCCGCAAAAAAACAGCCCGCCAAAAAAGATCCCGCAAAAAAACCGAGCGGCGAACAGAAGGGCTGGAGCTGGAACAAGAAAAAACGCGGACGCCCCAGCGCCGCTTCAAAAAATCCGCCGCTTAAAATAATCCCCCTCGGCGGTCTCGGGGAAATCGGCAAGAATATGACCGTATATGAATACGAAAACGAACTCATTATCGTGGACTGCGGCATGGCCTTCCCCGATGAGGAGATGCTCGGCATCGACCTTGTTATCCCGGATTTCACCTACCTCGAGGAAAACAAGGATAAAATCAAGGGCCTTTTCATCACCCACGGTCACGAGGACCATATCGGCGCCGTTCCCTATCTTCTTCAAAAACTGAATATCCCTGTTTTCGCAACACGCTTCACCATGGCGCTTATTGAAAACAAGCTCGCAGAAAAGAATCTTCTTGCTTCCGCGAAGCTCAGCGTCGTAAAGCCCGGAGATATCGTTGCCGCGGGAATTATGAGCGTTGAATTCATCTATGTCAACCATTCCATTCCGGATTCCTGCGCCCTTGCCATTCATACCCCCGCAGGCGTTGTGATCCAGACCGGCGACTATAAAATCGACTATACCCCAACCCGCGGCGGTATAATCGACCTCGCCCGCTTCGGCGAACTCGGCAGCAAAGGCGTTCTCGCTCTGCTTTCGGATTCCACCAACGCGGAACGCCCCGGCAGCACCCCCAGCGAAAGAACCGTCGGCGAAAGCTTTGACGTTCTTTTCAAAAACGGCTCGGATAAGCGCATTATCGTCGCAACCTTCTCCTCCAACGTCCACCGCGTCCAGATGGTGATAGATTCCGCCGTCAAATTCGGCAGAAAAGTCGCCGTTTCCGGTAGAAGCATGGAGCAGGTCGTCGCAAAAGCGCTGGAACTCGGCTACCTCGAAGCACCGGAGGGCACTGTCGTTTCCCTCGATGCCATCAACCGCCTTCCCGAGGGCGAAGCCTGCATAGTCACCACCGGCAGCCAGGGCGAACCCATGTCCGCTCTTACGAGAATGTCCACCGGCGACCACAAAAAAATCAATCTCACGAGCCGCGACCTCGTTATCATTTCCGCATATCCCATTCCGGGCAACGAAAAGGACGTTGATAAAGTCGTCAACGAGCTTATGAAAATCGGCTGCGAGGTTGTTTATGAACGCTACAGCCAGATCCACGTTTCCGGTCACGCCTGCCAGGACGAGCAGAAGCTCATGCTCGCGCTTACCAAGCCCCAGTATTTTATTCCCGTACACGGCGAATACAAACACCTTATGAAGCACGGCGGTCTTGCTCTCCAAATGGGCATGAGTGAAGAAAACGTTGTTATCCCCCAGCTCGGCAGAGTGATCGAGCTTTCCGTAAACGGAGTTTCCGCTGAATCCACCGTTACCGCCGGAGCAGTCCTCGTTGACGGTCTCGGCGTCGGCGACGTTGGCAACGTGGTTCTTCGTGACAGAAAACACCTCGGCGAGGACGGCATTATGGTCGTTTCCGTAACCCTCAGCGACAAAGGCAAAATCCTTGCGGGACCGGATATTCTTTCCCGCGGATTTGTTTACGTCAAGGATTCCGAAGCCCTCATCGCGAACACCCGAAACGTTGTCGAAACCGCCGTTCGTTCCGGCGTTGCCGAAAACAAACGCGACTGGCAGAACCTCAAAACCAGAATCCGCGATGCCGCCGGCAGCTATCTTTACACCGTAACCCAGCGCTCACCTATGATTTTGCCGATCATCAACGAAATCAGCGAAAAGGATTTCAACAAAGAGGAAAATAATTAAATAAAATTACGGCAGGTATAAAAACCTGCCGTTTTTT
>CAZOOL010000165.1:0-2877 GCA_964581405.1 uncultured Oscillospiraceae bacterium
CAATATCTTCTAAACAAAATTGTTTAAGATGCAAGTCCCTGCAACGAGTGGGAGTGACAAGTAGGCATAAAAACCGCATGAGCATGCGGATTTTAGGGTTAAAGATTCTCTGGACAACGTTTTGGCAATAAATTAAGATTGTTTAGAAAAGGGAGCCGACTGATTTTAATGAAATCAGTCGGCTATTTTTGTTTTTTTGCGGGAATTTTATCTGCAAAGCTTGTGATATCCGTATAGGAATTACGTAATTGCGCTTTTTTTTGAAATATTTTCCCGGAATCGGGGCATAATACTCCCAAAAGGAAAGGAGTTTTTTGCCATGATAGAAAACGATACCATAAAACTTTTGCGTGAATGTGATGCCGGGGTGGAAATGGGCGTTTCGTCCATAAATGACGTTCTGGATTACGTCCGCGCGGAATCCTTCCGGCAGGTTCTTAAAAAATGCAGGGAGGAGCACGAATGCCTTGAAAGGGAAATACGGGTGCTTTTGAGCAGTTACCACGATGAGGGCAAGGACCCGGCTCCCGTGGTAAAAGGAATGTCCTGGATAAAGACCAATATGAAGCTGATGGCAGATGCTTCCGACAAAACCGTTGCGGATCTTATCACCGACGGCTGCAACATGGGGGTGAAATCCCTAAACCGATACCTGAACCAGTATAAAGCGGCGGATGAGGTTTCGAAGGATATCACCAAGAGGCTCATAAATCTTGAGGAAAGGCTTGCCATTGACGTCAGGGATTACCTATAAAAAATCAGTGAACTGAGGTTCGGCGTGCCGGTTAAGGCACGCCGTTTTTGCTTTATTAATCGCAAAAAGCGGGACTTGCCAGTATTTGGACTGTTCCTCTTTCGGGAAATCTGTGTTATAATCCCGGATATCCCGAAAAAATGAGGTGAAAAAATGAAAAAAATTCTTTCCATAGCGCTTTCCGCGGTGCTCGCGGCGGGAATTGCCGCCGCGGCGCCGCCGATATATGCGGCAGAAGCCGACTCTATGGCGGGTATAGTTTCCACCCAAAGCGGAAGGCTCAATGTGAGAAGCGCGCCTTCGCTGGATTCTTCCGTCATTACATCCCTCGGCAGGAACAGCTACGTCACACTTATTGCGAAGAGCGGAAGCTGGTGGAAGGTTGAATATGCCGAGGGCAGATACGGTTACTGCCATGCGGATTATATCGACGTTGCTTCGGACAATACTGCCGTTGTGGCGACCCAATGGGGCAATCTTAACGTCCGGAGCGGAGCGGGCAGCAACTATCCGGTGACGGATACTGTTTCAAAAGGCGAAACCGTCGTCGTAATATCCTCCAACGGCTATTGGGCAAGGATCCTTTATGACGGAACCGAAACTGGTTGTGTCAGCGCGGATTATCTTTCGTTCAACGAGAACGGCTATCCCGCAGTTTTCCTTGACGTTTTGGATTTCAAGCAGACGGACAGCCGCTGGGCGAGCGTTAAAATCGGTTCTTCAGGAAAGACCATGAGCAGCATAGGCTGTGTTACAACGGGTATCGCCATGATGGAATCCTATCGGAACGGCACGACGATTTATCCGGACGCCATGTCGAAAAAGCTAAGCTATGATTCAAGCGGCAACGTCTATTGGCCGAGCGATTACAAGGTGAGTTACTGGAGCGAAAATTATCTCGGGGAAATTTATTCCGTGCTCAAAGCAGGGAAGCCGGTGCTCATCGGGGCAAAAACCGCAGGAGGTTCACAGCATTGGGTTGTTATCACCGGATATACCGGCGGTCCGGTGCTCACTCCGTCGGGGTTTACCATCAATGATCCGGGTTCCGCAACAAATACGAACCTCGGACAGTTTTTCAGTTCGTTCCCATATCTCTATAAATTTTTCAGCTACTAAAAAAGCAAAGGCGCTTCGCGGTGAAGCGCCTTTGCTTTTTTGCTGATATATTATCGCTGCAGCGGAACTGAACAACATTTATCGCCCCTGATATGCCCGGGTAAGGGCTTTTTTGCAGACCGGAGCAAGCAAAACGGAAACAATGACGGCGAAAACCGCATTGAAGCCGGAGGTTATGAGCTTTGTTCCGCAGGCGGCAAGTGCCGCGGAAAAAGCGCTTCCCTCGAGAAGGAGTTCGATAAGGGACTTGCTTATATGGAGAACGAGATAGACAGCCGCGCCGGAAACAGCGGCGATGATATTTTGTTTTGTTTTTGTTCCGTCGTTTCCGCCGAAACGGGAAACGGCACCGCAGACAAATGCCATAAAGAAAAAATTAATGAAAGTCGTGGGTGCGCTCGAGATAAAAACCGGGTCGGTGAGGTCATAGAGCATGGAGCCTATTCCGGCGGCGAGGCCGCCTTTGGTTTTGCCGAAGAGAAGTGCTCCAAGAAGGCAGACGGCGTTTCCCATTTTAAGCTGGGTTGGACCTGCCGGAGTGGGGATTGGCCCTATTTTGAGAAAATAGGTTGCGACGAAAACCAGCGCCGCAAGAACGCCTATTTCCGCGAGATCTTTTACAGTGAATTTTTTTGTGCCGCTCATTTGCGTTGCCTCCGTTTTTTGTGAGAAATCTGATTTGATTATAGAACTGTTTTCGGGAAAACTCAAATTTTTTCGGGGAGGGAAAATTTTATGCGGATTTGTTTATAACTGACGACGCGAGGGGCTTTATATAGGGGGTGTATTGTTGAAAGTGACGGAGAATGACTTGCTTTTGGTTTTTGACGAAAGCCACGGTTCGGTGAAACTTACAAAAATTGATTTATTAAAGCGGCTTTGTTTGGGTAAAAAGCAGAAACGAAAAAACTGCCCGAATCGAAGGGTTTTTTCATATGTCTGCTTTTTTGCGGGAAGCAATGGAGCCGGAACGATGCTTTACACCCTTACCCACGAGCATATTC
>CAZOOL010000166.1:0-2867 GCA_964581405.1 uncultured Oscillospiraceae bacterium
TCATCCACCGTGCCTACGGCAACGGTCCCCCTTCCCCTCTGGGAAGGCATATAAATAATAATTTATCTTCCGCTTTCTCGTTATCTCAATTATCAATTTTTAACTTTCAATTAAATCGCACCGATTCCGCCGATAAAATCTTTAACCCTCTGATTTTTCGGATTATTGAAAATTTCCGACGGGGTGCCCTCCTCAAGAATCATGCCTTCATCCATAAATATGACCTTGTTTGCAACTTCCCGGGCAAAATTCATTTCGTGGGTAACAACTATCATTGTCATATTGCTTTCCGCAAGGGATTTTATGACTTTGAGCACTTCTCCGGTGAGTTCCGGATCAAGGGCAGAGGTCGGCTCGTCAAAACAAAGAACGTCCGGTTTAAGCGCAAGCGCCCTTGCAATGGCAACCCTCTGCTGCTGTCCGCCGGAAAGCTGATGCGGATAAAAATCCAGTTTATCAGAAAGCCCCACCTTATCAAGAAGCCCCCTTGCTTCCGCTTCGATTTCTGCCTTTATCTGTTTTCTGCCAGGTTTGTAATCCGGTCTTTCTTTTTCAAGAAGCTCCTTTGCAAGCATCACGTTCCCGAGAACGGTATATTGCGGAAAAAGATTGAAATTCTGGAAAACAAGCCCGAAATGCAGGCGTTTTTTGCGGATATCGCTTTCCTTTGCGCTTGCTTTTTCCGCAGCGTTGAAAAGCGTTTCCCCATTTACGGTTATTTCGCCTTCATCCGGCGTTTCAAGAAAATTTATGCAGCGCAGAAGAGTTGTTTTTCCGTTGCCGGAAGAACCTATCACAGCCATAACGTCACCCTGCTCAAGAGAAAAATCAATCCCTTTGAGCACATCAAGTTCGCCAAAGCTCTTTTTTAAGTTTTTTACTTCAAGAACAGCCATTTTTACACCTTAAAATAATCCATTTTCTTTTCAAACCAACCGAGGAAAATCGTAAGAATTCCGCTGAACAGCAGGTAATAAACACCTGTGAAGAACAGCGGCCAGATGATTCCTTCGGATTTTATGAAGCTCTGCCCGTTCCACATAAGCTCATAAACCGCGATTACGCGCACAAGGGAAGTGTCTTTTACAAGGGTGATGACCTCGTTGCCCATGGGCGGAATGATTCTTTTCACAACCTGAAGAAGAACGACCCTGAAAAAAATCTGGCTTTTTGTCATGCCGAGAACTTCGCCCGCCTCATACTGCCCTTTTGAAATTCCCTCGATTCCTCCCCGGTAAATTTCCGAAAAATAGCAGGCATAATTCAGGATAAAAGCGATCATTGCCGCTATGAATCTTCCTGCGGCGCCGCTTCCCCACCAATTGTTGTCAAGGATAATTCCCGGTCCGTAATAAATTATAAGAAGCTGAAGCATAAGGGGCGTTCCCCTTATGACCCAGACCAGCAGCTTGTTGAACCAGCGTATAACGCCTATACTGCTCATGGAGCCGAAGGCAATCACAAGTCCAAGGGGCACCGCACCCAAAAGGGTCAGCACGAATATTTCGAGAGATTTTATAAAGCCTTCGTTAAGCGAAAGCATAACCTCTGTTATCTGTTCCCAATCGAGTGAAATATCGATGAACATTTTTGTAATTCCAAACATTTTTACCTCTTTTCAGCCAATAAGGGAACGCCTTTGGAAGCGTTCCCTTGATTTTGGCTGTTACTGAATTATTAGGGGTTTTATTTGATGATAACGGATTCCTGAACGCCGTATTTCTTTGCGGTTTCAAGAACTGTACCTTCGGCACAGGCATCTGCCCAGAACTGGTTGAATTTTTCCACAAGGTCGCTTCCTTTTCTGAAGCCCACAACGTAATCTTCACTGGTGAGAGAAACCGTGTATGCAAGGTCGGGATATGCGGTGCCTTCGCCGATCATTGCGCCCGCCATAAGAAGGTCGATAACGCACGCATCGGAAGTTCCCGCCGCAACTTCCATAAGGGCGTCGCTCTGATATGCAACTTCGGTAAAGGTAAGACCAAGGCTTTCAACGATTTCCTTGCCTGCGGAACCTGCTTCTACCGCGAATACAAGATCCGCAAGGCTTGCTTCGTCCTGATATTTATCTGCTGCGTCGGCTTTCACCACAACGACCTGGGCATTCTTGCAATAAGGGTCGCTGCAGCCCATGGCGTTTTTGACTTTTTCGGTAAGAGTCATGCCGTTCCATACAACGTCGATACTTTTATTTTTAAGTTCAAAAATCTTGTTATCCCAATCAATTACGATGAATTCAACGTCAACGCCGATATAATCGGCAAATTCTTTTGCCATATCCGCATCAAAGCCGACCCATTCGCCGTTTTCTTCATAGTCCATCGGCGCAAAATCGGTTATGCCAACAACGATTTTTCCTTTTTGGGCAACATAATCAAGGTCGGAACCGCTTTCGTCAGAAGCACATGCGGAAAAACTGAATATAAAAACAAGAGCAAGTATAACAGCGATAATCTTTTTCATTTTGATATCCTCCGAAAAGTTAAATTTTTTGATGATTTTTTATGATTTTTTAAGAAAAAAGCATCAATGTCGGTGTCGCTTTACGTTTCGGGGGTTTTGTTTTATTGCGGTCATTTCTTTGCCTCCGTGGTTTCTTCTTTATCGTATTACCATATTACCACTTTACCTTAATAAAGTCAATGGGCAAAACAAACTTTTTTGAAAAGAAGATAAATTGTTGTTTATATGCCTTCCCAGAGGGGAAGGGGGACCGTTGCCAAGCAGTAGCTGCTTGCCGCTCGCTATGCTTGCGGAGCAGCCTTGCACAGGTGCTGTTAGCCAAATCAAAGATTTGGACAGCACCGCGAGGCACGGTGGATGAGGGATTAATTAAGAACGCGGAGCGCTTATCGAAATTAGAC
>CAZOOL010000167.1:0-2826 GCA_964581405.1 uncultured Oscillospiraceae bacterium
GGATAAAGCTGCGGTTGAGCACGAAATTTTGAACGACGGATATTTTGAGCACGACGAATGCAGGGTGGAATTCGTGGATTCGGCAGAGCCGTTTTTTGATACCTCGCACAGAGTTTCGATAGAACGCAGCGGAAATTCATCCGCCGGAAAAGATTTCCGGCAGATGAATTTCAAAATGGCGGCGGATAACCCGCCGCTGACGGCTCAGCTTATGGTATCGGCAATGCGCGCCTGTTTTCTTCAAAAGCCAGGGGCTTATTTCATGCCGGAAATTCCGCCTTCGGATTTTTGCGGGGAAGGCTGGGAAAGGTTTCTTTAATGCCTTCTCCTCAAGGAGAAGCCTTTTTATTTGCTCCCCTAACAAATTCATCAACGGTTATGCCGAAGTAATCGGAAATTTCGATAAGCATTGCAATATCGGGTTCGGATTCGCCCCTTTCGTATTTGCTGACGGAAGTTTGGGATATATGTAAAGCTTCGGCAAGTTCACGCTGGGTCATTTTTTTCTGTTTTCTCAATTTTTTAAGCATGGTAAGCAATGTTTTTCACCTCTTGAATATTATACAAAATATATAAATGTAAAAATACAGGTAGTTTTTTGCAGGTTTTTTTGCAGATTTTTACTGTATTATTGGATTTTTGAATAAACTTCTATATAAATAGTAACTTTTTTTGCTGATTTTGTTGCAAAGTATAATAATATTTTGTTATAATAGGGCTGTACGACACATTGTGAAAGGGGATTAACAACTTTGAAACAGTACAAAGCAAAAGATATCAGAAATATCGCACTTGCAGGTCACGGCGGCGACGGTAAAACCAGCCTTGCAGAAGCCCTGCTCTATATGTCCGGTGCAACCGACAGACTCGGTTCCGTAACCGAGGGAAACACCGTTTGCGACTTCGACCCCGAAGAAACCAAACGTAAAATTTCCGTAAGCTCCGCAGTTGCTCCTTTTGAGTATGACGGTGTTAAAGTAAACATCATCGATACTCCCGGACTTTTCGACTTTGCCGGCGGCTTTTATGAGGGCGTTCGCGCAGCCGATACCGTAATCATCACTCTTTCCGCAAAATCCGGTGTTCTCGTCGGTACCGAGAAAGCATGGAAACTTGCAACCGCACAGAAAAAAGCAAAAGCATTCTATATTTCCAAAATGGATCTTGAGAACGCAGACTTCAACAAAACCCTTGAAGAGCTTAAAGAGAAATTCGGCACTTCCGTTTGCCCCGCAGTTGTTCCGGTGGGCGACGTTTATGTTGACCTTATTACCAAAAAGGCATTTACCTTTGACGCAAAAGGCAAGAGCACCAAAGTTGATATGCCCGATGATCCCATGATCGAAGAACTTGAGGACGCCATCAACGAAGCGATCGCAGAGGCTGACGATGAGCTCATGGAAAAATTCTTTGAGGGCGAGCCTTTTACCGAGGAAGAAAGATTCCGCGGATTTGAAGAAGGCGTAAGCGCAGGTATCATTGCTCCCGTATATTGCGGCGACTCCGTAACCCTCCGCGGCATTGAAATGCTCCTTCACGAATTCAAAAAAATCTTCCCCTCCGCAGAAGAAGTTGCTTCCGAAGCTGCTTCCGATGCTGACGGCAAAGAAGTAAAACTTACCTGCACCGATGACGAGCCCCTTGCGGCATACGTATTCAAAACCGTAGCAGACCCCTTCGTCGGCAAGCTTTCCTACGTTAAAGTTGTTTCCGGCGTTCTTACCGCGGCTTCCGCAGTTACCAACTCCAGAACCGGCAACCCCGAGCGTCTTGGCAAGCTCGTTATCATGCACGGCAAAACCCAGGAACCTATCGACGCAGTCGGCGCCGGCGATATCTGCGCTATCACCAAGCTCGCAGACGCACAGACCGGTGATACTCTCTGCGATCCCAAACGCGTAGTTTCCTGCAAAAAGACCGACTTCCCCTATGCCTGCCTCAGAATGGCAATGTATCCCAAGGGCAAAACCGACGACTCCAAAATCGCAGGCGCAATCGCAAGAATCATGGAAGAAGACGCAACCGTTGCATACGAAAACAACGCGGAAACCAAACAGCAGATCCTTGCAGGTCTTGGCGAACAGCATCTTGACGTTATCTGCAGCAAGCTCAAATCCAAATTCGGCGTAGAGCTCGGACTCGAAAAACCCCGTGTACCTTATCGTGAAACCATCCGCAAAAAGGTCAAGGTTCAGGGTAAACATAAGAAACAGTCCGGCGGCCACGGCCAGTACGGTGACGTTTGGGTAGAATTCGAGCCCACCGATTCCGAAGAAATGGTATTCGAGGAAGCAGTATTCGGCGGTTCCGTTCCGAGAAACTTCTTCCCGGCTGTTGAAAAAGGTCTCCGCGAAGCTTGCAAAGTCGGTATGCTTGCAGGTTATCCCATGGTCGGCGTTCTCGGCAGACTCGTTGACGGTTCCTATCACCCCGTTGACTCCAACGATATGTCCTTCCAGATGGCAGCAAGACTTGCTTACAAAGCAGGTATCCCGCAGGCAGGTCCCGCGATCCTTGAACCTATCGGCTCCCTCAAAGTTGTTGTTCCGGATTCCAACACCGGCGACATCATCGGCGACGTAAACAAACGCCGCGGCCGTGTTCTCGGTATGAACCCTGTTGAAGGCGAAAACGGCTATTCCGAAGTTGAAGCGGAAGTTCCCATGAGCGAAATGCACGACTTCACCACCTCCCTCCGTTCCTCCACCCAGGGCAGAGGTTCCTTCACCTTTGAATTCGACCACTATGAAGAGCTCCGCGATGAAACCCTCAAACAGGCTGTAATCGAAGAAGCAAAACAGTGGATGACCGAAGAAAAAGAATAAT
>CAZOOL010000168.1:0-2770 GCA_964581405.1 uncultured Oscillospiraceae bacterium
ACGGCGTCGATGACAGCCTTGCGTTTTTTGCCGCGGGTGTCGGTTTCATTGAGGAAGCCTGCGGCGGAAACGGTGGTCTGGCGCTCGTCCCACATCCTTACTGGGACGGTTATCTTTTCCGCAAGCTTCGATGCGAACTCGCGGCAAAGCTCGGCCCTTGGTCCTTCGGAACCGTTCATATTGAGCGGCAGACCGACGATGACAGCCTCCGCCTTATTTTCTATGGCGGCGTTTGCGGTTTTCTCGATGGCATGCTCAAAGCGCTTTTCATGGATGACGGTTATGGGCGAAGCAAGAAACTCCGTTTTATCGCACATGGCGATGCCCGTTCTTGCGTCGCCGAAATCGACGGACATTATCTTCATTATTTGGTACCGAAAATTCTGTCGCCCGCATCGCCAAGACCGGGAAGAATGTAGTTTACTTCGTTAAGGCGGTCGTCAAGTGCGGCGCAGTAGATCTGTACGTCGGGGTGAGCAATGTTGAGCTTTTCAAGACCTTCCGGAGCAGCGATGATGCAGAGGAAGCTGATATCTTTAACTCCGCGTTTTTTAAGCTGACCGATGGCGTCGATGGCGCTGCCGCCGGTTGCAAGCATCGGGTCAACAAGGAAAACTCTGCAGTCAGCGATATCAACCGGCAGCTTGCAGAAATATTCGATGGGCTGTGCGGTTTCTTCGTCGCGGTAAAGACCGATGTGACCGACTCTGGAGCTGGGCATAAGCTTCTGAACTCCGTCAACCATACCAAGACCTGCGCGGAGTATCGGAACGATTACAGGTGCTTTGCCTTTAAGCTGTTTTGCGGTGCATTTGCACATAGGGGTTTCGATTTCAACGGGTTCAAGCTCAAGGTCGCGGGTCGCTTCATAGCAGAGAAGAGTGCCGATTTCGCTGATGAGTTCGCGGAAATCCTTTGTTCCGGTGGTGGTTCTTCTGAGGATGGAGAGCTTGTGCTGAACGAGCGGATGGTCGAGAATGAACGGTTTTTTCATAATGTATGGTTCCCCCTTAAAAAAGATGTCATAAAAATTATCGTAATCGAATTTCGATATAACGGGCATATTATTCTTCCTCGAAAGCGGTTATCATGTCAACACGTTTCTGGTGGCGTCCGCCTTCAAATTCGGTGGAAAGAAAGATATCCGCAAGCTGAAGGGCAACTCCGGCACCGATGGTTCTTGCGCCCATGCAAAGGACGTTGGAATCATTATGCTTTCTGGTGAACTCAGCGGAAAAATGGTCGCCGCAGCAAGCCGCGCGGATTCCTTTGAATTTGTTCGCGCAGATGCTCATGCCGATGCCGGTTCCGCAGATAAGGATGCCTTTTTCGCATTCGCCGGACTGGATTGCTTTGCAGACTTTTTCAGCATAAACGGGATAATCGCAGGAATCGGTGCTGTCGGTGCCGAAATCGATATATTCGATTCCTTTCCCGTCAAGATGCTTTTTAAGCTCCTCTTTATAGAGATAGCCGCCGTGGTCGGATCCTATTGCGATCATAATTTACCTTCTTTCTGAAGTTTTTCTCTTTCCGCCTGGGCAAGGCGAAGATAGTTAGGAACAAGTTCCCCGGAGGAAACAGTTTCACCGTTTTCAAAAAGCCGTTTTGCGGCAATGCAGGTGCCGGAAGCATGTCCGAGCACAAGCTGGGGCGGCGCGATTTTCACAAATTCATCGCCGAATTTTTTAAGACAAAGTGCGGCGCCGTCGCCCACAAGCCATATTTTCTCACCTTTTTCCGCGGAAAGTTTTTTGATATCCTCAAAAAGCTCGTCCGTGGAAACGGCGCGGTCATCGCAGATTCTTTTTACGTTTGTTCCGTCGCTTTCAAAAAAAGCGGTATATACCTGATTACATCTTGCGTCCATGGCGGCGCAGATTATTCCGCCGGCGCTCTGCATATTATAGGCAAGAGCCTCGAGGGTAGAAACTGCGGCACAGGGTTTATCAAGGCTCATTCCGAGGGCTTTCACCGCCGCAATTCCTATGCGAAGCCCGGTGAAGGAGCCGGGTCCGCAGTTCACGGCGAAAAGGTCAACGTCCGCCGGGGTTATCCTTGCGGCATCGAGAACGGCTTTCGCCATGGGAAGCACCGTTTCGCTGTGGGTGAATCCGCTGTCGAGATAAAATTCGGAAACAAGCTTTCCGTCCTCGGAAAGGGCAACGGAAGCCGCCTTTGCGGAAGTATCAAAACCGAGAATACGCATTACCCTTCTCCCCTTTCGATGGTGATTTCCCTTTCGGTTTCGCCGAGATTTTTTATTTCTATGGTGATGATTTCCTCATCGCCGATAAAATCGATTATATTTTCGCTCCATTCAATGACGAGCACCGCACCGGAATCAAGATAATCGAAAAATCCGGTGGAATAAAGGTCATCGAAAGTGTTTATGCGGTACATATCAAAATGGCAGACCGGCATTTTCGCCCGGTAGCAATGAACAAGGGCAAAGGTCGGGCTCGAAACGTCGTCTTTTGTTTCGAGGGCTTCGCAAAGATAGCGGGTAAAGGTGGTTTTTCCTGCACCGAGTCCGCCCTTAAAGGCGATTATATCGCCGGGTTTAAGGGTTTTCGCAAATTCCTTTGCGATTGCGGCGGTATCCGCTTCACATTTCGATATGAATTTTCCCATGAAGCCGCCGCCCTTTCTTTTGATATTCTCTAACTTAATATAATACTATATTTCGCCGGTTTTCGCAACAGGAATAGAAAAATAAATTATTGTTTATATGCCTTCCCAGAGGGGAAGGGGGACCGTTGCCGTAGGC
>CAZOOL010000169.1:0-2737 GCA_964581405.1 uncultured Oscillospiraceae bacterium
TACGGCAACGGTCCCCCTTCCCCTCTGGGAAGGCATATAAACAATAATTTATCGCTTTTTTTCGCGTTTTGTGATATGATATCACTATAAAAATCCGATTTGCGGAGGAACAGGATGTACGAAATAATCACGACCTGCGGCAGGGCGCGCCGCGGAAGACTCGAAACCCCACACGGCGTTATCGAAACGCCGGTTTTTATGAACGTTGGCACCGCCGCCGCAATACGCGGAGGGGCTTCCACCGATGACCTTCGGGAAATCGGGACCCTCGTCGAGCTTTCGAACACATACCATCTTCATATGCAGCCGGGGGAGGACCTTATAGCAAGGCTCGGCGGGCTGCATAAATTCATGAACTGGGATAAACCGGTGCTGACGGATTCCGGCGGTTTTCAGGTTTTTTCCCTTCATAATCTTCGCCGGATAAAGGAGGAAGGCGCTTATTTCACTTCCTATATCGACGGACGAAAGATTTTTATGGGCCCGGAAGAATCCATGCAGATACAGTCAAAGCTCGGGAGCGACATCGCCATGGCTTTTGACGAGTGCATCGAAAACCCCGCGCCGAGGGATTACGTGGAAAAATCTGTCGCAAGAACCACCCGTTGGCTCCGCCGATGTATTGCGGAGCACGAAAAGCTTTCCGGAGAACCGGACACCATCAATCCGGGTCAGCTCCTTTTCGGAATAAATCAGGGAGGCACATACGATGATATCCGCATCGCCCATATGAAGGAAATTGCCGCTGTCGAAGGACTTGACGGTTATGCCATAGGCGGGCTTTCCGTCGGAGAGAGTGCGGAGGAAATGTACCGGATAATCGACGCCGTCGAGCCTTATATGCCAAAAAACAAACCGCGCTACCTTATGGGCGTCGGGACGCCCCTGAATATCCTCGAAGGGGTACATCGGGGGGTGGATTTCTTTGACTGCGTTCTTCCTTTGCGCAACGCCCAGCACGGCAACGTTTTCACATGGAACGGAAGAGTCAGGATCCTTGCTGAAAAATTCAAATATGATGGCACTCCAATCGACGAAAGCTGCGGATGTCCCGCTTGCCGCAGTTACAGCAAGGGATATATCCGCCATCTGCTGAAGGCGGACGAACGCCTCGGGATGCGCCTTTGCGTTCTGCATAATCTTTGGTTCTATAACGAAATGATGGCGGAGATCCGCAGGCAGATAGAAAAGGGAACATTTGAGGAATTCTATCTTAAATACAGGGAAATCCTTGACAAACAGGTCTGAATATTGTTGTAACACAACGTTTTTTGAAAACCGTAAAAAGGGGGCGGCCGCATTGCATCTTCCGAAAGAAGTGAAAAAAGTTATTTCCATGCTCGAAGCGGAAGGCTTTGAGGCCTATGCGGTGGGCGGCTGCGTCAGGGACAGCCTTCTTGGGAAAACACCCGGGGATTACGACGTTGCGACCTCCGCAAAGCCGGAGGAGATGAAAGCTGTTTTTGAAAATGAGCACGTAATCGAAACCGGAATAAAACACGGCACCCTTACGGTGCTCATAAATAAAATGCCCATTGAAACCACCTCATTTCGGGTGGATATGGACTATACGGACAACCGCCATCCTTCGAGGGTCGAGTTCACCCGCTCCCTTCGGGAGGACCTTGCGAGGCGCGATTTTACGGTAAACGCCCTTGCATACAGCGAAAAAGACGGCATTATTGACGTTTTTGGAGGCGTTTTTGACCTTGAGCACGGAATTATCCGCTGTGTCGGAGATCCGGACGAGCGCTTTGGAGAAGATGCCCTGAGAATAATGCGCGGGCTTCGATTCGCTTCGGTTCTCGGCTTTGAAATTGAAAAGGAAACGGCGGATTCGATGGAAAGGAACAGAAGCCTGCTCGAAAACGTAAGCGCGGAGCGCCTTTCCTCCGAGCTTGTGAAATTCCTTTGCGGAAAAAACGCGCCGGAACTGCTTCTTGAGCACGCGGAAATCATTTCGGTGCTCATTCCGGAGCTTTTGGTGCTCAAAGGTTTTGAACAACACCATTTCCGCCATGACAGGGACGTCCTTGGGCATACCGCAAAGGTTTTGGAAAACGTTCCGCAGGAGCCTGTTCTGCGTCTGGCGGCGCTTTTGCATGATATCGCAAAACCCCGGTGCTTTTGCCTTGACGAAAACAAAACGGGGCATTTTTACGGTCATCCGGCGCTCGGCGCGGAAATGGCGGAGGATATACTGACCCGGCTGAAATTTGATAACGAAACAAAAAATGCCGTTTGCGAACTCATTCGCCGCCACGGGGATAAATTTCCTCCGGAACCCGGAGCAATAAAGCGCCTTCTCGGAAAAATCGGTCCAAAGGCATTTGATGATCTGCTTTTACTGATGCGTGCCGATGACCTTGGTCACCGGGAAGAATACCACAATCCGGATTGCTTTTTCGAGGAATACCGCCGCATTGCGGGCGATATTATCGCAAGCAATGAATGTTTTTCGCTGAAAAACCTTGCGGTCAAAGGCGGCGACCTTATGAAATCCGGCATTGAGCCCGGTCCGGAAATGGGGAGGATACTGAATCACCTTCTTGAAAAGGTCATAAACGGCGAACTTCCCAATGAGAAGGAAGCGCTGCTCAAATCCATTGAAGGAAAGTGAATTATCAAAAAATTGCAGGGGCGGACCCATATGGGTGTGCCCAATAAGAAAACATTTCAATATACGAAAGGTGGCACAGCATTTCTGCTGTGCCACCTTCTTTTCTTATCCATTCCT
>CAZOOL010000170.1:0-2727 GCA_964581405.1 uncultured Oscillospiraceae bacterium
AGGGAGGTAAGCGCTCCGCGTTCTTTGATTATCCCTCTTTCGTCATTTGCTCCGCGGTATAATCTTTCCCAAGGGAAGGCTTTGCGGATTTTGGGATATAAAATCCGATGCTCGCAAAACCTGGATACAAAAAACAGAGGCACTTCCTTGAGAAGTGCCTCTGTTGGGGGTGCTTTCGTTTTTTAATTGAGACCGCTGACAATAACGAGAACCGCGATGGCGATTCCGATTGCGAGGAGAAGGGGAATGCCCTTTTTGTTCGGCTTGGCGATTTTGAATTTAAGGATAAAAGCCGCAGCAATGACGTAAAGGGCAACCTGGTAAATAATCGGCATTGCCGTGCTGAAAAGGGATTCCATTCCGAAAATGCAGGGGAAAATAAGCGCCGCGGAGGTTACGGGAAGACCGTAATAGGTTTTTCTTCTTCCGGATTCGGTTTTCTGGCGGCGGGCTTCGTCAACGTTGAAATAAGCGAGGCGGATTATGGCGCAGAGAAGATATGCTGCCGCGGAAACATAGAAGAATCCTCCGTTAAGCCCGATGCCGTAACCGATGGCGATGGGAAGAACGCCGAAGCTTATAAGGTCGCAAAGGGAATCTATCTGGATCCCGAAAGCCTTTTCGGCATCGGTGCGCTTCATGGTTGAAGCGACCTTTCCGTCAAACATATCCGTAAGCCCCGCAAAGAGAAGGCAGATCACTCCCCAGAAGGGATGACCGGAAGCGGAAAAGAAAATTCCGCAAACGGCCGCCGCCGCACCAAGATATGTGAGAATTACGGTATAATTGTAAAAACCGATAAGTTTCATAAAAAGCCCCTTATTATATAGATTTATTCACAAAATAGGTATATAATTATATTGATAAACGCAATTTGCGGTTTTTCTGATAATTCCCCGCTAAAAAGACTGTCGGTTTTTTAACGGGCTTTCAGCAACTTATAATATAATAGCACAAAATTTGATATAATACAAACTTTTCTTGTTCCGGGGTGATTTTTTTGGATAGTTTTGTAAGTCTTAAAGGTGTATGCAAAAGGTATAAGATGGGTGAGGTCGTGATAACGGCTTCCGACCACGTCAGTTTTGATATCAAAAAGGGCGAGTTCGTGGTGATAGTCGGACCTTCCGGCGCGGGAAAAACCACCATTCTCAATATACTCGGCGGAATGGATACCTGTGACGAGGGCGATATCATCGTTGACGGGAAAAATATAGCGAAATACAATAACCGGGAAATCATCACATACCGCCGCCACGATATAGGCTTCGTTTTTCAGTTTTACAATCTTATCCAGAACCTTACCGCGAAGGAAAACGTTGAGCTTGCCTCCCAGATATGTGAAAACCCACTTGACCCGGAAAAGGTTCTTGAGGAAGTGGGGCTTTCCCACAGAATGAACAACTTTCCGGCGCAGCTTTCCGGCGGCGAGCAGCAAAGGGTCGCCATAGCGAGAGCCCTTGCGAAGAACCCGAAGCTCCTCCTTTGCGATGAGCCCACAGGCGCGCTCGATTACGTCACCGGTAAGCAGATACTCCAGCTTTTACAGGATTGCTGCCGCAGAGACGGCATGACCGTAATCGTGATCACCCATAACCTTGCCCTTACCCCCATGGCGGACAAGGTTATCCATATAAACAGCAGCAGAGTTACAGGAATCGAAATCAACGAAAACCCGACCCCGGTAGATCAGATAGAATGGTGAGCCTTGCTGATTTTATGAAAGGAGGGCGAAATATATGAGATCCGCAATGTTAAAAGATATATTGAGGGAAATCGGGAAGACAAAGAGCAGGTTCTTTTCGATTTTCGCGATAATCGCCCTCGGAGCGGGCTTTTTCGCAGGACTCAAGGCGACCTGTCCGGATATGCTCGAAACCCTTGAAAGGTATTACGAAGAAAATAACCTTATGGATATCCGCCTCGTTTCGACCTATGGCTTTGATGAAAACGATATCGCCGCCATAGAGGATATGGAGGGACTCAGGGATATATATCCATCATATTCAAAGGACGTTTTCGTTGAAAACGAGCTCGGCGAAAATATAATCGCGAAGGTGATGGCGCTTCCGGATGAGGGAGTGAACGAGGTGCTCCTCCTTGAAGGGCGCCTTCCGGAAAATCCGGGGGAATGCGTTGTTGAAAAGCATGACCAGCTCCACGTCGTACATGAGATAGGCGACGTTATAACCGTTTATACCACCGACAGGGACGACCCGCTTGGCGATACCCTCGAAAACCAGAGCTTTGAGGTGGTTGGCATCATAATGAGCCCTCAGTATATCAGCTTCAGCAAGGGAACCTCCACCATCGGCGACGGTTCAGTGGATACTTATATCATGATTCCGGCGGAAAACTTCAAGCTCGAGGTTTTTACGGAGGTTTATATCACGCTTGATTCCACCGAAGGGCTCGGCGGATACAGCGACGAATATGCTGCCGCGGTGGAGGATTCCGTCGCGGATTTCGAGGCGGTCGCCGCCTTCAGGGAACCGGAGCGCCTTAAGGAAGTTCAGGAAGAGGCAAAGGTGGAGCTTGAAAAAGCGAAGCAGGAAATAGCCGATGCTGAAGCAAAGCTTGCGGAAGCGGAAGCGGAGCTCGGAAAAGCCTATGACGAACTGAAAAAGGCCGAAAAAGAAATAGCAAACGGCTGGGCGGAATACGAGGACGGAGTTGTTCAGCTTGAGGAAGGCAGAAAACAGCTTGAGGAACAGCTTGCGGCGGCGG
>CAZOOL010000171.1:0-2538 GCA_964581405.1 uncultured Oscillospiraceae bacterium
GGAACGGTCTTGACCGTTCCGCAACCAAGAAACGCGGAGCGCTTACCTCCCTTGTTAAAGGGAGGGGGACCATCGCCAACGGCGATGGTGGAGGGATTCATTTAATACTTACCCCATTTCTTTGCTCGGGGTCGGCAACGGTTTTCATTTCACCTTTTCAGCTCGGCTTTATTGGCGCTGTCTGAAATAAAAAAAGGAGCACTTCTTTACGAAGTCGCTCCCAAAAGTGGCGGATTTTAATTATGATTCCCTCGCCGCAGCTTACGCTATGCGGCGTTCTCCCCTTTAGATAAGGGGAGCAAATTTATTTTCCGGTTGAACCGAATCCGCCTTCGCCTCTTTCGGTATCCGAAAGTTCATCGCAAAGAACGTATTCCGCCGGCATTACCGGCATTATTGCCATCTGGGCAATGCGGTCGCCCGGGCGGACGGTATAATCCTTATCCGAAAGGTTCTGCAAACCGACGCAGACTTCGCCCCTGTAATCGGAATCTATCACCCCGACGCCGTTGCGCGGCGTAATTCCGTGCTTTATTCCAAGTCCGCTTCTTGCGAAGATAAACGCCCCGTATCCTTCCGGAACCGCAATCGCAAGCCCAGTCGGTATAACGGCATTCCCCCCGGCGGGAATTTCCACCGCTTCGTCAATACAGGCGTAAAGATCCGCCGCAGCGGAACCTGCCGTGGCTATTTTCGGGATAACCGCTCCTTCGCGGATTTTTTTCACCTTGATCTCAAATGCCATTGCGTCTGCGAAGCTCCTCAAGTTCTCTCGCAAGTTTATCCGCTCTGCGGTTGGCCTCATCCGCTTCCATTCTTGCCCTTGCGGTATCGCCGAGGTATTCCTTGAGCTGGGAACGGATGTGGTCGCTGTTTGCGGCTTCCTTTTTGTATTCGCTGAGGTAGGCGATGGCGCAGAGAACAAGGGCGTCATTCATGGAAAGGCTGGGGTTCCTTACCATAAGCCCGTCAATATCATCGCTCATTTCCTTTGCGAGGTCGCGGACGTATCCTTCCTGTTCGGAAGTGGCAACAGTATAGCTTGCTCCTGCAATTTCTATTTTAATTTTATTAACCATATCAAAATTTCCTCCCGTTCGTCATAAATCGACTTATATATTATAGCATTAAAGAGGTCATTGTTGCAACGCTTTTGAGCGGCGGATTTTAATAATTTTTATTCTTTTTCGGAAAGTGAAAAAGAATTTTTTCATATTATGGATAAAAAGTTTTTTTGGGAGGAAAACCAGATGGCTCTTTTGGAACGACCCTATGACCGCGCCGCCGCGGTGGAATACGCAAATCGCTGGGCGTATTTCCGCAATCCGGATTATTATGATTTCAGCTCCATCGGCGGCGACTGCACATCTTTCGCAAGCCAATGCATACTTGCCGGCGGCGCGCCCATGAATTATACGCCCACCTTCGGCTGGTATTACCGCAATATAAACGACCGCTCGCCCTCCTGGACCGGCGTGAAATTCCTTTTCAATTTCCTTGTTAACAACCGCGGCATCGGCCCTTTCGGGCACGAAGTCGATATTTCCGAAATCGAGCCGGGCGACATTTGTCAGCTTATCATCGACGCTGAAGACTGGCAGCACACCCCCGTCATCACCGCCATTGACGGCGACCGTCCCACTTTTAATACGGTTAAAATTGCCGCACATTCCTATGACTGCGCCTGCCGCCAGCTTTCCAGCTATGATATCGCCGCCGCGAGGTTTGTTCATATTGACGGGGTGAGGATAGAGGGACCGGATTTTCCCCTCGTTTCCCCTGAAAGAGGCATTTCAGATTTACCGTAAAATAGTGAATACTTCCGCTCTCAACTAAAAAATCCGCCGTTTCCGGCGGATTTTTTATTCTTTATTATCATATTTCGATACTATATATTCCGGACGCACTGCCAAATAATCAGGATTCCATTCACCGTTACCGTATGCATAACAAAGCACACCGATATCGCCAGACTGTATCCATATATTATAGCTTTCCTCTTCCCAGCAAATTCCATAGAAATCCGACGCACGTGCCGGAGCAAACGAAGAAACTAATTCGTCATCCGATGAATAAACCGAAACGATTATAAAATTCACGTCATCGATTTCCTGAACTTCCTGAACAGCATAAAATTTTTCATCATAGCTGAAAGTTTTTTCCCATGTAAAGCTTCCCCAATCCACTTCCGGTTCGCTTTTTACGCAGGCGCAAAAACTCAGAATCAAAACCATAATCAAAACCAAAGCTTTTTTCAAAGGAAATCCCTCCCGCTCCAACATTTTCCATAATTATAGCACATACCGACAAAGAAACAATGAACTGATTATTAAATTAATTTGAACGGCGGCGCATAACAAAAAAACAGAAGGATTTGAAGAGCAATTCATAAAAAGTGTTCCTTTTTCTTTTTTAGGCAAAAAACAGCCGGGTCAAAAAGGTAAAATGAAAACCGTTGCCGACCCCGAGCGGCGACGGTCGGGATTCGGAATCTCCGGCCGCCCGGTGGAGCGTTTTGCCCCCTTTGAAGGGGGACCT
>CAZOOL010000172.1:0-2533 GCA_964581405.1 uncultured Oscillospiraceae bacterium
AGTGAGTTCGAAGCCTTCCTCACTTAAAACAAAACCAAAGGAGACCTGTAAAAATGAATACCAGAAAAGGCAAAACCTCTTTTATCACAAAGGCTGCGGTAATCGCAGCACTCTACGTCGTTTTAACGGAACTTTCGACTATGATGGGGCTTTCCAGCGGCGTTATCCAATGCCGCCTTTCGGAAATGTTCACCGTCCTTCCGATATTCACCCCTGCGGCCATCCCCGGGCTGTTTATCGGCTGCCTGATATCGAACATTATGGCAGGCGGAGTTATTTGGGACGTTGTTTTCGGAAGCATAGCTACCCTTCTGGGTGCTGTCGGAGCATGGCTTTTACGCAAAAAAAGCGTTTATCTCGTTCCGCTCCCAACCATTCTTGCCAACATGCTTATTGTCCCTTTAGTTCTTCGGTATGCCTACGGTGCCGAGGGAAGCCTTCCCTTTTTTGCACTGACCGTCGGCATCGGTGAATTCATCACCGCCGGAATCCTCGGAGTTTTTCTTGCTAAAACCCTTAAAAAATACAAAATCGAATTTTGAACGGAAAAATGCGCTTCGCCCTGCGAAGCGCCTCTTTTTTATTATTTTTATTCAGATAGTGCCAAAACGGCTGAGCCGAAAAGGTAAATTGAAAACCGTTGCCAACCCTAAGCGGAAACGGTCGGGATTCGGAATAAGCACTCATTCGGCAAAGCGATTTGGCACCGTTTCTTTGCACGGGCAAAGAAATGAGGTAAGTATAACTTTCATTATCTTTTGCAAATCGGACAGGATTCTCGGCGGGAGCAATTTCCCGAACTATATTGAAACAGCAAACCCCTTCCTGGTTGCTATAAACAACAACTTATCTCAATATCCCGATTACCTATTGACAATATAGCACAGAGTGCTTATAATATAAGCAAATGTTTATTTTATTAAACTTTATTTTAGGAGGCGTTTTCCGTGACACAAAGGGAAAGGCAAATTCTCCAGCTTATTGAGGCAAATCCGATGATTCAGCAGCAGGAAATTGCTGATAAACTCGGGATCACCCGTTCTTCCGTTGCAGTACATATTTCAAACCTTACCAAAAAAGGCTGCATCGCCGGAAAAGGCTACGTTCTCCGCACCGGCAGCTACGCCGTTGTGGTCGGCGGGGTCAACGTCGATATAGGCGGGCGTTCCTTCGCTCCTCTTGTGGCGGAAGATTCCAACCCCGGCACCGTCAGCACGAGCCTCGGCGGAGTAGGCCGTAACATCGCCCATAATATGAGCCTTTTGGGAATCGACGTCCGTCTGCTTTCCGCATACGGCGATGACCTCAATGGTGAAAGGGTCGCCGCTTCCTGTTCCGAGCTTGGCATTGACCTGAGCCACGCTCTGCGTATTCCCGGCGCTACAACCTCCACCTATCTCTATATCACCGATCCGGAAGGAGAAATGGCACTTGCTGTTTCGGATATGGAGGTCTGCAAAAAAATCACCCCGGAATATCTTTCGGCTAATCTCGGTCTTTTGCAAAATGCACAGGTGGTTGTGGCGGATGCCAATATTCCGGAGGAATCCCTTGTTTTCCTTGCGGAAAACCTTTCCGTTCCGCTTTTTGTTGACCCCGTTTCAACAGCCAAAGCGCAGAAACTCAAATCCATTCTTTCAAGAATACACACCCTGAAGCCCAACCGCATCGAAGCGGAGCTTCTTTCCGGCGTTGCCATAAACTGCAAAGATGACGCCGAAAAAGCCGCAGATGCTCTCCTCAAAAAAGGCGTCCGCAGGGTTTTCATTTCCATGGGCGGGGACGGCGTTTTCGGCGCCACCGCAAAGGAAAGCACCTGGCACCCAATTGTTCCGGGCAGAATGGTAAATACCACCGGCTGCGGAGATTCCTTTATGGCGGCGCTTGTCTGGGCGTATCTTGAAGGGCTCGGGCTCGAGGAAACCGCCGCCGCAGGTCTTGCGGCAGGTTCCATAACCATGGAATCCGGCGAAACGATAAATCCGCTTATGTGCGTGGAAAACCTTAGGAAACGTATGAAACAAAAAAGATAAAACATATAAACCGAACTATCATAAAAAGGAGATATACCATGAACCTCAATAAATTTCTTGACGTAAACGCAGAAGTCGCCCAGGCCATCGCAGAAGGCAAACCCGTTGTTGCTCTTGAATCCACCATCATCAGCCACGGCATGCCCTATCCCCAGAATGTTGAAACCGCGCTCAACGTTGAAAAAATCATCCGCGACAACGGCGCCGTTCCCGCAACCATCGCAATCATCGGCGGACGCCTTAAAGCCGGTCTTACCCCCGAAGAAATCGAATACTTCGGCAAAAAAGGTCAGGCTATCCACAAAGCTTCCCGCCGCGACCTTGCTGTTCTTTGTGCAAGAGGTGAAGACGGCGCAACCACCGTTACCACCACCATGATCATCGCTCACATGGCAGGCATCAATATCTTCGCAACCGGCGGCATCGGCGGCGTACACCGCGGTGCAGAAACCACCATGGATATTTCCGCAGACCTTGAAGAACTCGGCCAGACCCCTATG
>CAZOOL010000173.1:0-2523 GCA_964581405.1 uncultured Oscillospiraceae bacterium
GGGCGGATAATATCCGCCCCTACGGTGGAAAATGAAATGCAGGGAACGGGTCCCACTGTCGCCGCTCGGGGTCGGCAACGGTTTTCAATGTGATGGGGCGGCTTGGCTGAAAAAATATATAAAAAAGGAGCACCTCTTTGCGAGGTGCTCCGGAAAGGGTGCTCTGTTTTTGGAAAAATTCGGTTTTATTCGTTTTCTCCGGCGGGATTTACGGTGATGTCCTTTATCCATTTTCCGCTTCGGAGACGGAAAAAACCGATGATATTCTTGAGCAGCTCGTCGGAGCGGAGCATAAGATATACCAGTGGGGGCGCCCAGTCGAGAACGAGCCCGGTGAAGGCGCCGAGAGGTATCGCAACGCTCCAGAGAAAGACAACGTCAATGACCGCCGCCATTTTTGTATCGCCGCCTCCGCGGAAAATTCCGACGACGTACTGAACGGACATGGACTGGAGGATAAGTATCGCCGCATAGGAAACTATGAGGTCATAGGTGAGGGCCTTTGTTTCGGCGGAGATTTCATAGAAATTGATGACCGGACCGCGGATAAGAAGAAGGATGATCGAAGAAAAAGTTCCGATGACCGCCGAAAGGGCGATGATGGTTTTTGCTTTTTTGAGGATACTTTCTTTCTCTTCGCCCATGCCGACGGAGTTGCCGATTATAACGGCGGTGGCATTGCCCATGCCGGAAACGACGACCCATACGCATTGCCAGATGGTATTGGCAATGCTGTTCGCGGTGACGAAATCCGTGCTGATATGACCGATTATCATGGAGAGAATGGAAGTTCCGATGCTCCAGACGGCTTCATTAAGAACAACGGGAGCGCCGGTTTTGAAAAACGCCCCGAGGTAATCCTTTACCGGAACGAAGAAATCCTTTACGGTATAATGAACCTTTTTCTCAAAGAAAGAGAGATAGATTAAAAGGATAACAAATTCAGTGCAGCGGGCAATGGCTGTTGCAAGGGCGGCGCCTTCGATCCCCATTTCCGGCGCGCCGAGATTGCCGAAAATGAAAACCCAGTTGAGGGATACGTTTACGATAAGAGAGGAGAGATAGATTACAATGGAGATTTTTACGATATGGGCGGAACGGAGAACCGATGCCATTGCATTGGTGATGGAATAAAAGGGATATGCCCAGCCGATTATGCGAAGATAGCTTGCGCCTGCTTCGATCACGGCGGGGTCATCCGAATACCAGCTCATGACCGTTTCGGGTATGCATATTGCGAGGAGGGAAGCTCCGGCGCTTATCACCGCCGCAAGGCGCAGCATGATTGTGATTACACGCTTCATGGAATAAACGTCGTCCTTGCCCCAATACTGGGAAGCGAAAACCATTGCGGCGGAAGTTACGCCGAAGGTGACTATCATAAGTATGAAGAAAAGCTGGTTCGCAAGGTTCGCGCCGGAAAGGGCGATCTCGCCCACCTTTCCGAGCATGAGAGAGTCCGCGAGGCTTACGGTAAAGGTTATGAAATTCTGCGCCGCAATGGGAAGGGTGATTGAAAACAGAAGCTTATAGAAGCTCTTATCTTTTATCAGAAACGACATACGACCTCCGAAAAACATATAGACTAAAAAACTATTTTATATGTTTTCACAGGGAATATCAAGAGGCGAGGAGGAGAATGTCCCTTTTTTTCGTTTTGCCCGACAGCTTTTTAGTCCGTTGATTTTACCGGTCGTTGAAGCTTGGGGCGGAATTTGCTGAAATATATACGGGCAGCAAACTTCTGATTGCAGGTGAGATTCCATGGAAGAAAAAATTATTGTCAATATGACATCAAAAGCGATTTATACAAAAGGCAAAGATTTCCCTTTTTCGGCTTGCAGGAGGTTGACCCGAAGAATACAAAAAGCTATATTGAGATTTTTACAGAATGACGGTTTGACAAATCGTATTATTATATAATGCCTTTTTGATACGGAAAAACCGGGCGGAGATGAAATCTCCGTCCGGTTTTTCCGTTTGGTGTATGAGGAAATTTTGGGGATAGCGAAAAATTAAGCCGCTTTTGCGGAATACATTGCCTCGACACGGCGGGTAATTTCGCGTCTTTCGCGGCGCTTCATGGCTTCGATGGCTCTTGTGCAGTTGGTGCTGCCCCAAATGCCGATGTATGCCGCGGCAAAGGAAATTCCGCCGAAAAGGAAAAGCTCCGGGTTGCTGAAATATCCAAGGTCGCTCGAACCCGCGAGGCCGATGATGGCGATGATTCCTGCGGCTGCCATGATTTTAAATACAGCATTCAAAACATATGTTCTTTCCATTTTACTACGTCCTTTCCTGGTGTCTATATGGGGGTGTTCGATAAAATCGAACATCTGTTCTTTGTTTGTGATTACATTATACCACCCGATTTTCAAAAATCAAGGGGTTTTGGCAAAAAAATCGAACAACTGTTCTTATTGGTGCGAAAATGTCGCATCATATTGAATTTTTGGGAGATTCGGCGAAAAAAATTCTGCGGGAAGTCCGCTTTCCGCAAGGAAGTGCCACTGTTTTTTGTCC
>CAZOOL010000174.1:0-2499 GCA_964581405.1 uncultured Oscillospiraceae bacterium
CAACATCCCAGCTGTCTTTGGTTGCAGCAGCGGGAGCATCAGATGCAGCGCCAGCTACCATTACGGGAGCATCAGCGGAAACGCCGAATTCCTCGCAGATTGCGTTTTTAAGTTCGTTTGCTTCGAGAAGAGTAAGAGCTTTGATCTCTTCGAGAATGTTCTGGATTTTTTCAGAAGCCATTTTAGTTTACCTCCTGTAGATAATTTCGTTGTAATCTTAAATAATTTTGTTTGCGATCAGGCCGCGCAATTATGCTGCTTCGCCGTCGCCTTCGGGTTCGCCATCGTTTCCGCCGTTTTCTTTCTCGACATATTTGTCAAGCGCAACAGCAATGCCTTTGATCGGGCTGGTAAGAGCGATAACGAGCATGGTAAGGATCTCTTCTTTGCTGGGGGTTTTGGAAAGCTCGATAACTTTCTTTTCATCAAGAACTTCGCCGTCGATGAAACCAGCTTTAAGGGAGAATTTACCATTGGAGTTTTCTGCAAATTTACCAAGGATTTTTGCGGGTGCAACGGGATCCTCGTTGGAAATTGCGAGTGCGGTGCTTCCGGAAAGGAAAGCATCGAGTTCGCCGTAACCTGCTTCCTTAGCTGCGAAACGAAGAATGGAGTTTTTGACTACGGTGTATTCAACACCTGCCTCACGGAGTTCGCGACGAAGTTTGGTATCGTCTGCAACGTTGATACCGACGTAGTCTACGAGAACACCGGATTTTGCAGCTTTAAGCTTTTCAACGAGCTCTGCAACAGCTTCTTTTTTCGCTTGCAAGATTTTTTCACTGGCCATTTTAAAAATTCACCTCCTGCTTTGTGATGGGAGCTGAATTTGTATAAAACAAAAGCTCCCTCCGCGAGCCGTGGAAGGAGCGTAATAAATCACATTAAAACACTCATCCTCGGCAGGCCGGTCAATATTTCAACCGTTTAAGCGCAGAAACGCACCTGCTGTCTTTGGACAGCGTTAATATTATATACAATGTAATTTATATTGTCAAGTGTTTTTTTTGAAAAAATATCGGATTTTTTTGAAATTAAAGGCGTTTTCTCTTTTTAAAGTTACCGTATTTTCTCTTATTGTAGTTTCTGATGATCATCAGCGCGATATAAAGTGCGATGAGAATGAAAAATGTGATTACGATGAATTTGAACCAGAAGGAACGGGTCATATCGGAGAAATTTTTAAGTCCGCTGAGAAGGTCGCTCTGTTCAACGTCCTCCGCAGCGACGAGCGGAACGGAGCCGATGATTTCGCCGGAATGGACAAGGTTCAGTTTGCCGATCGTATCGCCTTTTGTGATGGGGGCTTCGACGGATTCAGGAAGGTCGTATTCATAGGCGATGGAGGAAATGTCGATATCAACGGGAAGAAGGGCGCGATAGGTTTCGCCGATCATGAGCTGGAGGTGGTCTTTCTGCCATGCGAGCTCGAGGGGAACCTCCGCAACGGAAGCGCCCGCTTCAACAATGGTTTTCACCTCGAATTCGGTGAACGCCCAGTTATAAAGCTGTTTTGCGTCATAAAGAGCAAGGTTGTATCCTTCGTCAAGCTCGAAAGGAGCGCCCATATTTACCTGATAATAGGCGAAGCCTTCGTATTCCGCGTAGGAAGCGATATTTCTGCCGATTTCGGCGCTGTATCCTGCTTTGATGCCGGTTACAGGGGAATAATAATGCACGTTGCCGCTGGCGAGAAGGCCGTTATCGGTGTTCCAGATGAGCTTTTTATGCGTATCGGTTTCTTCGCAGGTATAGGAGGTTTTCGCGACGGTTTCACGGAATTTATCAAGGCTCATGGCGTATTTTGAAATGAGATACATATCATAGGCGGTGGTATAGTTTGCGGTATCGTGAAGACCGTGGCAGTTGGTGAAGTTGGTATCCTTTGCGCCGATTTCGTTGGCTTTCTGATTCATGAGCTCAACAAAAGCGTCCTGGCTTCCGGCGATGAGCTTTGCGAGGGTCATGGCGGCGTCGTAGCCGGAAGCGATGACCATAGCGTGAAAGAGTTCATCTGCGGTGAAAACGTTGCCCGCGAGCATACCTGTGGAAATAATGCCGGAACGGTTTTCATAAAGGAAGTTCTGGGTGCTCATTTCATAGGCGGCCTCGGCTTCCCAACCGCCGACGGCATCAATATTTTCAATAACGATAATTGCGGTCATGATCTGGACGAGCTCCGCCGGATACATACGCTGACCGGAGTTCTGCTCAAAAAGAACGTTTCCGTTTTCGTCCGCAAGATAAACCGTTTCGCAGTTTATTTCAAAAGAAGGCTGATATTTTGTTGCCGCAAAAGCGGTAACACAGCAGGAAAGCGCCAGAATAACGGCAAGAACAAGAGATAATGCTTTTTTCATAATTTCCTCCGAAACCAACAAAAATCAAAAATATGTCATAAATTGATTTTTTATATATTATGTTGATATTATAGCAGGATTTGTTGTATAATGGAATAGGTTATTTCTTAATTTTATTCCGGTTTAGCGTAAAATTAAT
>CAZOOL010000175.1:0-2479 GCA_964581405.1 uncultured Oscillospiraceae bacterium
ACGCCCGGTTCAAGCAAAACTCCGTACTGGTAATTCGCGCGGCGGTTCATAGCTTTGCCGGCATAGACGTTTTCCACAATGGCATTTTCCGCAAAGCCTTCAGGTACAATGATCGGAATTTTGCCGCTGGCAATCTGTTCCTCGATGGAAAGACTGCTGTCCGCCACATCTTCTGCCGTAATAACTCCGAGGATTCCGCCGAAGTGGTCGGCGTGGGAATGGGAAATGATGACAGCCTTGACGGGATAACTGCCCAGATTCTTTTCAATAAGCTGCATTGCCGCCTGGGAACACTCAACGCTCATAAGCGTATCAAAGACTATCCAGCCCGTTTCTCCCTTAATAACGGTGAGGTTGGACATATCATAGCCGCGCACCTGATATATGCCTTCGCAAACCTCGAACAGACCGTAGGCGTGGTTGTTCTTCGTGTTTTCCCAAAGGCTCGGATTTACGGTATCGGGAGCGCTCTCGTAATCATCAAGAAAGCTGTATGCCGCCTGGCTCCATACGACGTTACCGTCAGCATCCGTCAACTCCAGCGTTTCCGGCGCATCGATAAGTCCGCGCACGGCGTTTTCGTATTCGCTTGTATCCTCAAAATCCAGTATGGAATAAACCGCGGAATTGATTTCTGCCGTATAGCTGCTGGCAGCCTTGACTTCATTCGTCAAACCGAGTTCTGTGATAATATCCGTACTCTGTTCCGGTTGTACTGTTTGCTCCGTTTGTTCTTCCGGTGAACACGAAACAGTAAAAATCGCAACCATTATCATTGCAAGAATTACTGCAAAAATACGTTTCATACGCATTTTCCTCCTTAATGTAAACATTTTATCAAAAAATCCGAAGTATTTACTTCAGCATTTTTGCCATATTATATCCAAGGGTCCTGAGGATTTCTTTTCAGTATCTGTCGTCGCCCTCCAACTTGATATTCCAGTAGGAGCTGCTGACAACGGGCATTTCTGAAAAAGTGAAATATTTATTTATCCTGTCAAGCGTGGCGCTTGCTCCGGAACGCCAACAGGTCGCAACAGCCGCCGCGGGTTTTCCCGCAAAAAGACCGCCGTAATAAGCGCCCGCATAAAATACCCTGTCGAGCAGCGCACAAAGCGCGCCGTTTGCGCCCGCGAAATAAACCGGCGTTCCGATGACCACTCCATCAGCAGAAACGATTTTGTCGATAATTTCATTGCATGCGTCATCGTCAAACACGCATCTGTGTTTGCTTTCACAGCCGCCGCAGTGAATACATCCCCGAACCGGTTCCGCTTTAAGCTGCAGCCATTCGCAGTCGATCCCATTTTCCCGAAGGGCCGCCTCCACCTCCGCCAAAGCGCTGTGCGTTTCACCGTTTTGGCGCGGACTTCCGTTTATAAGAAGCACTTTCTTCATTCAGCCGCCTCCGCCAATTATATTTTATTTAATTATAACATATAAGCGCATATTTTTACAGAATTTTTTAATCTCATCAAAAAATTTTACAAAACTTCTCCTCTCTTTGTTGCCATGCGCCAAACTCCCTGTTCGGCATTGATTCTTTCCGCAATGCTTTTCCAATCCTCCGCGGTTTTCCCTCCGTCGGCTCTTTTCATTGACGGTGTCGGCTCATTTACTTGACCCATAGTTGACTGGCTATTTCCATTTTCCCCGAACCCAAGAATTTCTTTTACGATTTCCGGTCCAAAAACGGAATTTCCTATGCTCGGGGGGTTGAATTTATCCGATGCCGGGGATATAATAATATCAGAGATTCCATTCGCACGCGGCGCCGTTTCGGACGTCAGACCGGGGCTCAATGCATCGGCCTTCCGCACGTCTGGAATTTCTTTTTTTGGAGAAATATATGCACTAACAAGATTAAGGCGTTTTGCATTCGCGTCCGGCACTGCTTCGATGATGTAATATGTGCCGTTTATCGCCTTTTGATATTCAATTTTTTGTGCATAGCTGCCATCTCTGTTTTTATTTTTTTTCGATTTTCCACCCGTGTTTTTAATGGAATCATAATTTGCGAGCACATATCCGATTCTTGCTATATCTTCATCGTTCTTCATGGATTGATTGCTTTTTCCATTCTTTCCATGATATTTTTCAACGTGACTTATGAAATCGACGTCCATATAATGGGAATATCCCGTTGTATCAATGCCGGTTTCTTTTTTTATATCTTCAACCGCCCTTTGAGAAACACCGCTGATTTTTTTCTTGCTCCATCTTTTTTCCGGATTTTCTCGTGCAAATTCAACATAATCAAGAATTTCATTGTCAACGGAGGTGTCGTATTCGTACATCGTCTGAAGCTGTTCCGGAGTATGAGAATTAATAACATCCTCACTCTGCTCCAAAATCCATTCTTCCATGGTCGGAACGGTTTCCACCGGTTCAATTCCAAGGATCTTCCCGATGATTTCCGGTCCAAAAACGGAATTTCCTATGCTCGGGGGGTTGAATTTATCCGATGCCGGGGATATAA
>CAZOOL010000176.1:0-2324 GCA_964581405.1 uncultured Oscillospiraceae bacterium
TTTGCGTTATTCTTCATAAAGATAATCGAGAAAGCCGCTCGAAAAATGCTGGGTGCCGTCCGGCTCGACCCACATTGCCTCTGTGTTTTCGATGGATTCTATAAGCGCCATGCCTTCCTCAAGGGAAAGATTGAAGCAGGCGGTGGAAACCGCATCCGCAAGTCCGGAATCCGGCGTGAGAATGGAAACGGAAGCGAAAGTATCCTTCGGAAAAAGGGTTTCCGGGTCGATAATATGGTGGTATTTGGTATCCCCGACCCAATAATATCGCTGGTAAGAGCCGCTCGTTACAAGGGCAAGATCGCCGAAAGAAATCTTGAGCAGGAACATCTGCTCACTGGATGTATCCGGATTCTGAATTCCCGCGACCCAGCCTTCTCCATCGGCTTTATTGCCGATGGTTCTGATATTTCCGCCGATGTTGAGTGTATAATTATCAACGCCCATAGCTTCAAGCTCCTGAGCAATGCGCTCGGTGGCGTAGCCTTTGCCTATGGCGCCCACGTCAATTTTGAGCATCGGATCCGCAAAAAACACCGTGCCCGCCTCTTTGTCAATGACAATATCGTTGATGTCGCAATGCTCCGCGGCGGCCTCGAGCTCTTCCGTTGTGGGCAACGCGGCGCTTAACGGGTCATAGTTTCCGTCCTCGCGGTAGTTGTGCCAGATTTTGAGCACGCTGCCCATGGCGACGTTGGTTTTGCCTCCGGTAAGGTCATACATCTCCTTGCAAAATTCCAGCAGAAGTATGATATCCTCGTCCACTTCAACGGGTACAGTTCCGGCATCACGGTTGAGGTCATAGATGTTCACAACGCCGGTATATTGATGATATATGTCATAAAGTTTGTGGTAATGCTCAAGTTCTTCTTCTATAATGGCGCATTTTTCGTCAAAAGCTTCCTGGGTTTCCTCATAGCCGACAATGGTTGACATCGTATCGAAATAATCATAATAGGTCTTGGTGAATCTTGTCTTTTCCGGTTCAGTTTGAGCACAGGCAGAAAAGCTCATGAGCACGAGCACGGCAAGCATTGCTGAAATAAATCTTTTCATGATATCCTCCTTTGGAATGCGGAACAAAATTTCAGGGACAGCCTTTTATCTTTATAAAAAGTTCTCGCCAAAATTTTGTTTTCTGCGTTAAAACATATTTAAGCGGAACGGTCAGCTAAAGCATATCTTCCGCCAGCCAGATCAAAGATTTGGGGTGTCAGATAAATACCGTTCCCCGCCTTGCATCAAGGCGCATAAATAAAAATAAAAGGGGGATTATTCATCCCCCTAATATTCCCCTAATTCAGATTGAATTATGCAAGAGCCTTAAGAACAGTTGCCTGGAATTCGTTTACGTTCATGGTGCAGGAAGCAACGATTGCTTCGAAGGTCATGTGGCCGTTGTGGTCATAGAGCTCGAGAGCTTCGATGTCAGCAGCAGTCATGCCTACGAAGTATTCTTCTACTGCGAGGGTCTGTTCGAACCACTCAGCGATAGCGCCGCCGTAGGTTACCATGTTGTAGTCAAAACCAAGTTCTTTTTTGGTTCTGAGGTCTTCTTTGGTAGCGGTGATAGCACCGGTTGCATCGAAGTTAACAGTGGGCTGGATCATGTCGCAGAGAACTGCAAGAACAGCGCCGTTTGCATCGGTTACAACGCCAGCGAAGTTGGTGTAGAGTCTTGCTACGCCTTCTGCGTCTGCGGTTGCAGCGGTGGATTCGGAAACGTCGGTGAGAACGCCAAGGCTGAGTTCGAAGGAATCAGCGGTGAATTCTTTTGCGTATTCGTCAGCGCAAGCTTTTGCGATAGCAGCTTTGAAACCGGTGAGATCCATGGTGCAAGCAGCATAGATGGTTTCATCGTTGAGTGCTACGTTGTGACCGTTGTGCTCTATGAGTTCGATAGCAGCAACTTCTTCAGCAGTCATGCCAACGAGAACTTCTTCAAGAGCGTCAACCTGAACATACCATTCCGGTACACCCATTACAGCAGCCATGCCGTAATCTTCTTTTTTCTCTGCTTTGGAACGAACGTCAACAGTGGTGAGATCAGGGAATTCAACAGTGTTGAGTTTGGTCTGTGCGCAGTCGATTTCGATGTCAACAATTTTGCCTTCAGCGTCAAGAACAACAACAGCAACGGTTGCGTCAACCTGTGCGTTGCCGTCAGTGGAGGAACCGGTGGAAACATTGATGCCCATACCGAGGGTATAGGTTGCAGCAACGGGTTCTTCGTCAACGGGATCTTCGTCTACAGGGGTTTCTGCTTCGGACTCGGAAGAAGGATTTTCATCAACAGGTGCATCTTCGTTAGAGCAAGCTGCGAA
>CAZOOL010000177.1:0-2250 GCA_964581405.1 uncultured Oscillospiraceae bacterium
GGTTTTTCGATTCCGAGCATTTTGAGCATGGTGGGCGCGATATCCGCGAGCACGCCGTGCTCACGAAGCTCGCATGGGTAATTGTAAACGATAAAGAGAACGGGATTGGTGCTGTGGGCGGTGAAAGGCGTTCCGTCACCGGCAAGCATAACGTCCGCGTTGCCGTGGTCTGCGGTGATAATGACCGCGCCGCCCAGTTCTTTTACTTTCTCACAGATCTTGCCAAGGCATTCGTCAACCGCTTCGCAGGCGGCAACAGCCGCCTCAAAAACGCCCGTATGACCGACCATGTCGGTGTTTGCGTAGTTGAGAATGATTACGTCGTGCTCGTTTCTGTCAAGTTCCTCAAGGAGCTTTTCGGTAACGAGATAGGCGCTCATCTCCGGCTGAAGGTCATAGGTAGCGACCTTCGGAGAAGCGATAAGATCCCTGTCCTCATTCTCATAGGGTGCCTCAACTCCGCCGTTGAAGAAGAAGGTTACGTGGGCGTATTTTTCCGTTTCCGCGATGCGGAGCTGTTTAAGACCTTTTTTGGCGATATATTCACCGAAAGTGTCGTCAAGGCTCTGGGGCGGGAATGCCACAAGAACGTTTTCGATGGTTTCATCATACTGTGCCATACATACATAGCAGACATCAAGAGCTTTGCGCTCAAAGCCGTCAAATTCCTTATCGACTATGGCGCGGGTCATTTCCCTTGCCCTGTCGGGGCGGAAGTTCGCAAAAATGACGGAATCCCCGTCCTTTATGCCTGCGTCCTTTTCGCAGATGAAAGGTACGATAAACTCATCTGTAATGCCTTCGTCATAGCTTTTCTGAACGGCTTTTGCGGCGTTTTCCTCATAAGGCGCATCACCTAGGACAAGGGCCTTATAGTGGCGTTCAACGCGGTCCCAGCGTTTGTCGCGGTCCATGCCGTAATATCTTCCGCCGACGGAAGCAATTTTGCCGATGCCGGTTTCCGAAAGCTTTCTTTCGAGCTTTTCGATATAGCTCTTACCGGAAGAAGGCGGAACGTCCCTGCCGTCCATAAAGCAGTGAAGATATACCTTTTCAAGACCGTTTTTCTTCGCCATATCAATTACGGCAAAGATGTGGTCGAGGTGGCTGTGAACACCGCCATCGGAAAGAAGCCCGAGGATATGAAGGGCGCTGTCTTTCTTTTTGCAGTTTTCCATTGCGGCGCAAAGGGCGCCGTTTTCAAAAAAATCCCCGTCCGTAACGGATTTGGTGATTCTCGTAAGGGGCTGATAGACGATTCTGCCCGCTCCGATATTCGTATGACCCACCTCGGAGTTTCCCATCTGTCCGTCCGGAAGACCGACGTCAAGCCCGGAAGCGCCGATGATAGTCATGGGGTTTTCTGCTTTTATTTTATCGAGATTCGGCATTTTCGCGGCTCGGATAGCGTTTCCGTAATCGCTTTCGTTATAGCCGAAACCGTCAAGTATCATTAAAACAAGTGGTTTCATCGGGTTCTCCTTATACGGAAGCCGCCGCAACGATTGCGGCAAAATCCGGAGCTTTGAGGGAAGCGCCGCCGATAAGTCCGCCGTCAACGTCCTCTTTGGAAAGGAGCTCTGCGGCGTTCTTTGCGTTCATGCTTCCGCCATACTGAATGGTAATACCCTCGGCGGCCTCTGCGGAATAAAGCTTCGCGATAAGCTCGCGGATAAATTTACAGGCTTCCTGTGCCTGGTCGGCGGTGGCGGTAACGCCGGTGCCGATTGCCCAAACGGGTTCATAGGCAATGATGATGTTTTTGAGTTCCTCCTCGGAAATACCGCCGAGGGCAACTTTAAGCTGCTTGCCGACGATTTCCTCCATAATGCCCTGGTTGCGCTCATCAAGGAGCTCGCCGCAGCAAAGGATGACTTTGAGTCCGCCGTCTATAGCTGCCCGGGTGCGTTTGTTGACGGTTTCGTCGGTTTCGCCGAAATACTGTCTTCTTTCGCTGTGTCCGATGATAACGTATTCGGCGCCCACTTCTTTGATCATGGAAGCGGGAATTTCGCCGGTAAAAGCGCCGCTCGCTGCCCAATGGCAGTTCTGCGCGCCGACTTTTACGTTGGAACCTTCGGTTGCGTTTACCGCGGTTTCAAGATCGAGGAAGGGAGTGCAGATAACAACGCCGCAGTCTGCATCTTTTACGAGGGGAAGAAGCTCTTCAGCAAGGGCTTTTGCCTCTGCGCGGGATTTATTCATTTTCCAGTTGCCGGCGATAATTGCGGCACGTTTGGATTTATTCAT
>CAZOOL010000178.1:0-2242 GCA_964581405.1 uncultured Oscillospiraceae bacterium
CATCACCCTCGGTTCCACCGGCATAGTTACTCCCCAAAACGCCTTCGGCGCTCTGCCTGTTCAGCGTGACGATATGGAAACCTCGGTAAAAATTCTCCGCCGAGCTTATGAAGGCGGCATGACATTTTTTGATACTGCCCGGGCATATACCGACAGCGAAGAAAAAATCGGAAGCGCCCTTGCGGATGTGCGCGAAAACATCTTCATCGCCACAAAGACCATGGCAAAAACTCCCGAGGGTTTTTGGAAGGACCTCGAAACCTCGCTCGGACTCCTCAAAACAGATTACGTGGATATCTATCAGTTCCATCAGGCGAGCCGGTGCTATAAACCCGGCGACGGCACGGGAATGTATGAAGCGATGCTCGAGGCGAAGGCGCAGGGAAAAATCCGCCATATCGGCATCACCGCACATAAACTGAGCGTAGCGAAGGAAGCGGTCGAAAGCGGGCTTTATGAAACTCTCCAGTTCCCCTTCAGCTATCTTTCCGGCGAGCAGGAGCTCGAGCTTGTAAGAATGTGCGGGGAGAGGAATATGGGCTTCATCGCCATGAAAGCCCTTGCAGGCGGACTTATTATGAATTCCGCCGCCGCCTTTGCCTATATGAGCCGTTTCGACAACGTTCTTCCCATCTGGGGGATCCAGCGCATGAACGAGCTGGAGGAATTCCTCGGCTATATGGATAATCCTCCGGAACCGAAAGGCGAAATCGCTGAAATTATCGAAAAAGACCGCGCCGAGCTTGCGGGAGATTTTTGCCGCGGATGCGGATACTGCATGCCCTGTCCCGCGGAAATAAAAATAAACGACTGCGCGAGAATGTCGCTTATGATACGCCGAGCACCTTCCGCAAGATGGCTTTCGGAAGAATGGCAGAATGAAATGGCAAAAATAGAAAATTGCCTTCATTGCGGAAAATGCCATACGAAATGTCCCTATGGGCTCAGCGCCGCAGAGCTTCTCATAAAAAATCTCGAGGATTACAAAAAAATCCTTGCGGGGGAAGTTATGGTTTAATCACCTCCCTCTGATGAGGGAGGTGCCGAACAAAGTGAGGCGGAGGGAGAGAAAATGATAAAATACAATAAAAATATTATTCCCATCGCCAAAACTTTGAGAAAAAATATGACGCCATGGGAGAAGAAACTTTGGTATCAGTTTTTAAAAGATTATCCTGTTCGATTTCAAAGGCAAAAAGCAATAGGAAACTATATTGCGGATTTTTATTGTGCAAAAGCAAGATTGATAGTCGAGGTTGACGGACAGGAGCATTTTGAAAAATCGGTATTTAAATATGATAGCAACAGAGCAAAAGAACTGGAAAATTGCGGCTTAAAAGTTGTCAGAGTATCAAATTATGAAATAAAAGATAAATTTGAGAATGTGTGCAAATACATTGATTCAGAGGTTAAAAAATCTCTCCCTCAGTCAGCTGCGCTGACAGCTCCCTCATCAGAGGGAGCCGATTAAATCGAAAGGAGGCTCTTTATGCCCGAAGAATTTGAGATAAAACGGAACGTTCTTATAAAATATAACGGAAATTCAAAAAATCCCGTTATTCCGTACGGGGTTAAGAAAATCGCATCGGATGCCTTTTCAGGGGCAAAAATCGAAACCGTTTCAATTCCGGAAACGGTAAAGGAGATCTGCGATAACGCTTTTATCGGTTCCCGCCTTCGGGAAGTTACGGTTCCGGAATCGGTGGAACACATAGGTGAAGGCGCCTTTTCCCTTTGCGATCATCTTCGCTCTTTCACCGTCCTCAACGGAAAAATGACTGTCGGAACAGGCCCTTTCGGTTTCATATTCTGCGCCTGCAGAAGGCTTTCGGAAGTCAACCTTCCGGATGATATGCCCCGGGCAACGGGAATTTTCGGCGGCGCTTCAAAAGTAAGATCCGTAAAGCTTCTTCCGACGGAAACGGAGATACGCCCACTTGCCTTCGACGGTTGCTATTACCTTAAAGAGGTTATAATTCCCGAAGGGGTAACAAAAATCGGTTACGGAGCGTTTATGGACTGCATAGCCCTTCGTAAAATCGTCCTGCCGGAAGGCGTTACCGAAATTGAACCGAAGGCTTTTTATAACTGCAGAAACCTCCGAACCGTCGTGATTCCGAAAAGCCTGAAAAGAGTCGGGGCGAATTCCTTTGAGGATTGCTATAAACTCGGGGCGAGAACATTGGCAAAAATCGATAAAATCGAAGAAGTGGTTTACGTAAAAGGCGAATGGGACTGAAAG
>CAZOOL010000179.1:0-2242 GCA_964581405.1 uncultured Oscillospiraceae bacterium
TCCTATTCGCTACTGTTTTTTATATTTTGTCACTTATCATTGTAACACCTACAAATTTATTTTAACATGGAAATATATCTTCATTTACAAATCCGCAATAAAATGGTATTATAATTAGAAAGGCAAAAAAACCGTTTTTTTGAAAAAATCCGTCCAAACGAAGAAAGGAGGCCGAAAAAATGAAAAAAATACGCGAATATCTGAAAAAATATTTCACCGCCGTAGATAAATGGCTTCTTTTCATCTGCCTTTCCATCACGTTGATCGGTATCCTATGCCAATATTCCCTTGTGAACTCCAACCAGGCCTCCACCCTCAATATTACGGAGAGGGTCGCCCTCGTTCAGGTTATGGCTTCTCTCCTTGGGATTTTTGCGGCGATAATTCTCTCTAACTTCGACTATCATTTCTTGGCGAAGCTTTGGAAGCTATATATGCCGGTTTCGATTTTCCTCGTTATTCTCACTTTCTTCATAGGAATGCAGGTCGATGAAACCGTTGACGACAAGGCATGGCTGCGGCTTCCCTTCGGTCTTACCTTCCAGCCATCAGAGCTTCTTAAAATCTGTTTTATCCTGAGCTTTGCTTACCATCTTTCAAAGGTCGGCAGCCAGATAAACCGTCCGCTGAATCTTTTTCTGCTTTGCCTTCACGGTGCGTTTCCCGTTTTGCTGATACATTTTCAGGGCGATGACGGAACCGCGCTCATATTCGGCTTTATCTTCCTGACCATGATTTTTGCCGCGGGGCTCAGTTGGAAATACATAATCGCCGCTGTTCCGCTCATCGCCGCCGCTGTTCCGATCGCCTGGCAGTACATACTCACCGATGACCAGCGAACGCGCTTTCTCGCGGTATATTTTGAGGAATACGCCGATCCCCTCGGCGCGGACTATCAGCAAAGGCTGAGCCGTATTTCCATCGGTCTCGGTCAGCTCCAGGGCGAAGGTCTTTTTCAGGAGGATTACTGGTACGTTCCGAAAATGCATAACGATTTTGTTTTCTCCTTCATCGGTCAGGCGCTGGGCTTCGCCGGCGCAATGGTCGTGGTGGCGCTTCTTTGCGGAATCTGCTTCCGCTGCATAATTGATGCAAAGCTCGCCCTTGACCCCCTTGGCGCATATATCTGCTACGGCGTTTTCGCCATGTTCTTTTTCCAGTGCCTTATCAACATCGGTATGTGCATAAGCGTTCTTCCCGTTATCGGAATCACCCTTCCGCTCCTGAGCGCGGGCGGAACCTCCATAGCCATAACGTATCTCGGCATCGGGCTCGTTCTGAGCGTTCACGTCCACCGAAGAAGAAATCTTTTCTATGAATAATTATCACGAGGAGTGTGCAATATGAAATATTCAGCAGCAATCGACCTTGGCGGAACCAATATCGGCATCGGTATCGTCAGCGAAGAAGGCGAGCTCGTTTATAAAATGAGCGTACCCGTCGAGGACAACAAAAATCCCGAAGCCCTTCTTACCCAGATGGCGGAAGGCACAAAACAGTGCATTGCCGATTCTGGAAGAGAACTTTCCGATATCTCCTTTGTGGGAATCGGCATTCCCGGTCTTTGCAAAGGCAGCAAAGGTCCCGTCATCCTTGCCGCAAATATCAACTGGCATAACGTTGACGCAGTTTCCTTCCTCGAGGAAAAAATCGGGCTTCCCGTAATTCTCGGAAACGATGCCGACTGCGCCGCCATGGGCGAATATTACGCCGGCGCCGGCAAACAGTATAAAAGCCTTATTATGATAACCCTCGGAACCGGAATCGGCGGCGGCGTTGTCATCGACGGAAAACTTTTCCCCGGCTGCAACGGCTTCGGCGGCGAATTCGGTCATATTCCGCTCGTTCACGGCGGAGTTGAATGCGGCTGCGGAAAGCACGGCTGCTTTGAGGTTTACGGCAGCGCAAACGCCCTCAAGCGTGAAACCCGCGAAATGGCGGAACAGCACCCCGAATCCCTTATCTGGGAAATGTGCGAAGGCGACCTCGATAACATCGGCGGAAGAACCGCCTTTGATGCGGCGGATAACGGTGATGAAACCGGCAAGGCCGTTGTTGAACAGTATATAAACTATCTTGCGGACGGCATTTCCGGCATAGTCAATATCTTCCGTCCGGAAGTCGTTATCCTCGGCGGCGGAGTCAGCAACCAGGGCGCATCTCTCCTCGACCCGCTCAACGAAAAAGTCGCAAAGCTTTGCGTCGCAAGCGAAAGCATCGAAGCCCCGAAGGTGATAAAGGC
>CAZOOL010000180.1:0-2205 GCA_964581405.1 uncultured Oscillospiraceae bacterium
CCGATTGAATGTGGCGGGCGGATAATATCCGCCCCTACGGTGAAAAGCGATAATTCTGTAAATGCAGAGAACGACCCAGACCATTGCCGCTCGGGGTCGGCAACGGTTTTCATTCTACCTTTTCCGCGCGGCTTTATTGGTACTGTCTGAAATAGAAAAAAGGAGCACTCTTTTTTTGCGGTGCTATTTAGATTTTTTTCTAAATAGCGGTTGACAGAAGGCTTTTCTGTATGGTATCATATATTTAGAAAATTTTCTAAATACTTTTCGAGGTGATGCTATGAGCGAAGAAAAAATCGTTCTTGGAATGGGAACGGAATTTCCGCTTAACGGGAAGCTTGTGATTCCGGATGCGGAAAAACCTGTGCCTGCGGTGGTTTTTGTTCACGGTTCCGGCTCAAGCAATATGGATGAAAAAGTTTTGAAGCTCACCCCTTTCAAAGACCTTGCGGAAGGCCTTGCAAGGCACGGAATCGCTTCAATAAGATATGACAAAAGAAGTTTTGCCCACGGAAGAAAGCTGCTTAAAAAAGGCAGCCTGACCGTTCGGGAAGAAATTATAGAGGACGCAGTGCTTGCGGCGGAACTATTAAGAAAAGATTCGCGAATCGACCCGGAAAAAATCTTTATCATCGGTCACAGCATGGGCGCAATGCTTGCTCCGAGAATTGATGCGGAGGGCGGAAACTTCAAAGGACTTATCCTTCTTGCGGGAACGCTTTCGAAGCTTGAAGAGGTGCTTTTATTCCAGCTGGAGGATATGCTTGCCGAAAGCAGGGGCATTATGAAATGGGTGCTTGAAAAACAGCTTTCAAAATACAGAAAGATGTTCGAAGGACTTTACGAAAAATCCGATGAGGAAACCAAAAAGATTAAATACGGCGGCGGAGTCACTCTCTATTATTTTAAGGAAATGGGTGAGCATCCGGCGGCGGAATATCTTGAAAAGCTTGAAAAGCCGGTATTTATTGCCCAGGGCGAAAAGGACCTTCAGGTGCGTACGGAAAGGGATTTTGCCGGATATAAAAAGCTTTTCGGCAAAAGAGAAAATATTTCTTTCAAAGTTTATGAAGGGCTTAACCATGCGTTTGTTCCGGCAATGTACAGCGAAATGATGAAAGCCACAAAGGAATTCAGCAAAGAACGCCATATCGGCGAGGAAGTAATATCCGATATTGCCGGCTGGATCCTTGAGAATTGCTGAAAGGGGAGATTTGAATGGGCTTCGCCGAAACGTTCAAGGCGCTTTCCGATCCGGCGAGAAGGGAAATTTTGCTGATGCTCCGGGGAGGAAGAATGTCCGCCGGGGATATAGCTTCTCACTTCGATATGACCGGCGCGACGGTTTCGTACCATCTTTCGGTGCTTAAAAAAGCGGACCTTGTTTTTGAAACAAAACAGAAAAACTTTGTCTTTTACGAACTCAACACCTCGGTTTTTGAGGAAATAATGCTCTGGTTTGCCCAGTTCAAAGGAGAGAACAGCGATGAAAATAAATAAAAAACTGCTTGTGATAACAACAATTCTTACCCTTGTTCCCGTAATAATCGGTCTTATGCTTTGGGAACAGCTCCCGGAAACTATTGCAACCCATTTCGGAAATGACAACGAGCCCAACGGCTGGAGCAGCAAGACTTTTGCCGTTTTGGGAATTCCGGGAATAATTGCGGCACTTCATGTTTTCTGCATTATTGTGACCTATGCCGACCCCAAAAGAAATAATATCGGCGCGAAGGCTATGGGCATTGTTTACTGGATTCTTCCGATTACTTCCATTGTTGTTATGAGCATGACATACGCCTATGCCCTTGGCGTTGAAGTTAATATCGGCATGGTTTGCTGTCTTCTTATAGGGGTTATTTTTATTGCTCTTGGCAATTATCAGCCGAAGGCAAAACAGAACTACACTTTCGGATACAAGATTCCATGGACTCTTAACAGCGAAGAAAACTGGAACAGAACTCACCGCCTTGCGGGCTGGGTGATGGTTTTCTGCGGCGCTGCTTTTATAGTCAACGCGTTTTTCCTTTGGGAATGGCTTGTGCTTATTGCGATTCCCGCCGCACTTATCCCGATAGTTTATTCCTATATCCTTTATAAAAAGGGAATATAAAAAGAAAATCCGCCGGAACAGAGGCACTTCGTAAGGGAGTGCCTCTGTTTTTTGTCCGCAGGTTTTGCGGGCATCGGATTTTATACCCCAAA
>CAZOOL010000181.1:0-2181 GCA_964581405.1 uncultured Oscillospiraceae bacterium
TGGTTTTGCTTACACGCTGAAAAGGAGGTCGCGGTATGCAGGGAAGGGCCAGTATTCATCGGAAACAACGGTTTCAAGCTCATCGGCGGTGTCCCGAAGGTCATGCATCGTGACGTAAAGCTCGTCGCAGACATATCTCGCCTGCTTCGCGGTATCCGTGATGTTTTTAGCGTTTGCGGTGCGCGCATCAACAAGGGAAACCCGCTTTTCAAGTTCCCTGCAAAGGGAATCGATCCTTTTCACGAGGTTGACCTCGGTGCTTTCCGCAACGTCGAGCCCGATTGCTTTTTTTGCCGCGGCTGTTTCCGCAAGGGATTTTTCAAAGGCGAGGCAGGCAGGCATAATATCCTTTCGCACCATGTCCGTCATGGTGGAAGCTTCGATTATGATTACCTTGCTGTAATTTTCGAGCATGATATCACGGCGGGAGCAAACTTCGCTTTCCGTATAGATTTTATGCCGTCCGAAAAGCTCGAGATTTTTTTCGTCGGAATAATGCTCGAGGGCATCAACGGCGGTCCTGTAGCAGCAAAGACCGCGTTTTTTTGCTTCGTCCGCCCATTCTTCGCTGTAATTGTTGCCGTTGAAAATGATGCGTTTATGGTCGCGCATGGTTTCCGCAATAATGGCGTTGACCTCGGAGGCAAAATCATCGGATTTTTCAAGGCGGTTTGCGAAATTCCGGAGGACATCCGCCACCCCGGTATTTATCATCACGTTGGGGCAGGCGATGGAAAGGCTTGAACCGGGCATGCGGAACTCGAATTTATTGCCCGTAAAGGCAAAGGGAGAGGTTCTGTTCCGGTCAGATTTATCCTTGAGAAATTCCGGTACGGAAGAAACGCCCGTTTCCATTTTTTCTGCGGCGGTGCGTTTCGCGCCGTGGCCTTCTTCAACGGAGGTAAGGATATTCGTGATGTAATCCCCAAGGAACATGGAAATGACCGCAGGAGGCGCTTCGGAACCGCCGAGGCGGCGGTCATTGCCCGCCGTTGCAACGGAAATGCGGAGCAGATCCTGGTTTTCGTCAACCGCGCGGATCACCGCGCACATAAAGAGGAGAAACTGCTTGTTGCTTTCCGGTTCCTTTCCGGGGTTGAAAAGATTTTTGCCGGTATCCGTAGCGAGGGACCAGTTGTTATGCTTGCCGCTTCCGTTTACCCCACGGAAAGGTTTTTCATGAAGAAGACAGGCAAGGTCGTGGCGCTCCGCGACCTTTTTCATTATCTCCATGGTTATCTGGTTGTGGTCCGCTGCAAGGTTCACCCGGCTGTAACCCGGGGCGAGTTCGTGCTGTCCCGGAGCGACTTCGTTATGCTTCGTCTTTGCGTAAACGCCGAGCTTCCAAAGCTCCGTGTCGAGGTCGTGCATGAATTTTGCGACCCGAGGGCGTAAAGTTCCGAAATAGTGGTCCTCCATCTCCTGACCTTTCGGCGGTGCTGCGCCGAAGAGGGTCCTTCCCGTAACCACAAGGTCTTCGCGCTTATTGAAAAGATTTCTGTCAATGAGAAAATATTCCTGTTCGGCGCCGGCAGTCACGATAACGCGCTTTGTTTCGGTATCACCGAAAAGGCGGACTATGCGGAGAGCTTCTTTGCAAACGGCTTCCGTCGAGCGCAGAAGGGGAGTTTTTTTATCGAGCACCTCGCCGCTGTGGGAACAGAAAACCGTCGGTATGCAAAGGGAACCGTCTTTAACAAAGGCAAAAGAGGTGGGGTCCCATGCGGTATAGCCCCGGGCTTCAAAGGTTGCCCGAAGTCCGCCGGAAGGAAAGCTGGAAGCATCCGGTTCGCCTTTGATAAGATGTTTTCCGCGGAAATCAAGGCCGACACCGCCTTCGCCGTCCGGCTGGATAAAACTGTCGTGCTTTTCGGCGGTGATGCCGGTCATGGGCTGGAACCAATGGGTATAATGGGTCGCGCCCTTTTCCATTGCCCAGTTCATCATCGCTTCGGCAACAGCTTCGGCAACCTCCGGTTCCATTTCGCCGCCGTTGTCTATGACGTCCTCGAGCCTTTTGAAAATATCGGAGGAAAGGCGCTGTCGCATGACGTCCTTATTAAAAACCATGCTTCCGAAAATATCGGTGAACTTCGTCATGCAAAAACACCTGCTTTCTTTAACAGTTTAATATATTAAAATACTACCATTGCAAGTTTCTTCTGTCAACAGAAATTTTTT
>CAZOOL010000182.1:0-2109 GCA_964581405.1 uncultured Oscillospiraceae bacterium
CCTAATAATGATCACTCATGAGCGGCTCCCCCATCATTCAGGACGGCAAGCTAATAGGCGTGTCACCCATGCTTTCGTCAGCGACCCTGCAAATGCGTTTTACAACGGTTTATCGTTCATATTGCCATCTCATGAAATTTATCGCAAGTATATCTTTGTTCTGAATATTATAATATAATAGCTGATTTACTTCTGGCTTTTTTCAATTTTTATGTTATAATATTTTCAAACATTTTAACGGAGGTTAAATTTATGAAAAAACCACTTTCTCTGCTGCTTGCGTTTTTGATGGTTCTGGCGCTGTCTGCCTGTGCAGCAGAATATGAGGACACCAACGGTGATGACAATTTCGCTTTGCAAACCATAACCGACGAGGATATCATCAACCTGCAAATCGGTTCTTCCGGAATAAACTACACAGAAAGTTCATTCGGTTCCATCTCCGGCAATGAATATTATTCCAAAAACTTCAATGGCGTTGAACAGCTTTTTGTGGAAAATTATATCTGGGATTCCGATATCACCATTTCCGTCGGTTACCTCGACGTTACTGCCGGAAACTTCCGCATGGTGGTCATCAACAACGATGAAATCATCTTCGATGTTCCTCTGAACGTTTCTGCCGAAACCTATTATTTTGAGGACATAAACGGTTATTTCTCTGTTCATATTGCCGGTGAAAGCGCCAACGTGAAATTCAATTATTCCGTCGGCTGACACAAAACCATTTTACATCAAAAAACATGGGAGCAGTTGTTCACTGCTCCCATGTTTTTTTGCATTTATATTATTACGGTTCGATAATATTGAAGGAAACCATCTCCGCAAGCGGGAACTGGTTCATATTTTCCGCCAGCAGCGTTACAAGGGAAGCATCGCCCTGTATCGGAAGCGCCGCAATACCCTCCGCGCTGTTTTTGAGAATATAGAAGAGCGCGTTCTTCGGGCAGGTTATAGCCGCGTCTGCATTTTCGGAAAGGGTATTTTCGTATACCAGCATTACGCCGTTTTTGATATGGAGCACGTATGTCTCGCCAATATCCACGAGCGTTACGTTCACCTTGAAATCATAATCTTCAAGAGCCTCTTTATCCAGAAGAATTGCCATATAGTCAAATATCATCTCGGGAGTCATCTCCATCAGGAAGCCGGAGGAACCCTTTGTCTGCGATGCATTGAGTCCCTGATTTCCGTATCGAAGCTCCAGCGCCGCAGTCAGATAAGCGTTGCGCCACGGACCGGATTCTGCCTGATATCCAAGCTGCTCCAGCGCATCGGCGCAAAGCAAACGCGCGGCTTCATTATCGGGATCGGCATATACAATGACGTTGGTGATTTCCGCGACCCACTGATATTCGCCTTTTTCGTAATCTTCCTTGGCCATACGCAGCACTTCGTCCACGTCGCCAAGATATTCCACCCATTTTTCCGCGCTGTCGGAAGGCGTGAGCGGGTTGAGGTTTACGGGGTTCGCATCATACCAGCCCATATATTTCTGATAAACAGCCTTTGCGTTATGTGCAACGGTGCCGTAATATTGGCGGGTGTACCAAACCTTTTCCAGCTCTTCGGGAAGCTTGATCATATTGGAAATCTCGTCGGAGGTATAGCCCTGGTTGATATAGGTCAGCGTCTGGTCGTTGATGAACTTATATACAGCGGCGGTATTGGTCATATATTCAACCACCGTTTCCGTTCCCCAGTGCGGCCAGTTGTGGGACTGGAATACGACTTCCGCCTCGCTTCCGTAAAGGGTGACAGCTTCGGTAAGATATCCCGCCCATTCAGAACCGTCGCGGACCTCCGCTCCGCGCAGGGTGTAAAGGTTGTGCAGTGTGGAGGAGCAGTTTTCCGCGAGCCAGAGCGCATTATACTGCGGGAACCATGTATTCATCTCTGCCGGAGCTTCCGTTCCGGGGGTGATCTGGAATTCCATTTCCACACCGTCTATGACGAGGGTTTCGCCGGTATAAGTAATCTCATAGGTCGGGGCAAGATAGGAAACCGTTCCGGTGGATTGTCCCATACCGATACCCTGTGCAAGAGTGCCCGTAACGCCCGGTTCAAGCAAAACTCCGTACTGGTAATTCGCGCGGCGGTTCATAGCTT
>CAZOOL010000183.1:0-2073 GCA_964581405.1 uncultured Oscillospiraceae bacterium
TAAACAAAATTTGAATAAACTGAAAATAAAATTTTCTTTCCCGCTATGCCCCCGGGATATGGAAAACCATAACGCGATATGATATAATAACAATATATACCCCCTTTTCAAGAAAGGAGATTTTATTCATGTGTGGAATAATCGGATTCACCGGCACCGCCGAAGCGGCGCCCATAGTTCTTGAAGGACTTAAAAAGCTTGAATACCGCGGCTATGATTCCGCCGGCGTTGCAGTAGTCGGCGAGGAAGGTCTTAATATGGTCAAAGCCTCGGGAAAAATAGAAAACCTCTGCAAAAAGGTCGATGAGGTAGGCAGAATTTCCGGCAATACCGGAATAGGTCATACCCGCTGGGCAACCCACGGCGCTCCGACGGATACCAACGCCCATCCCCATATGAGCGAGGACGGTCGTTTTGCCATAGTCCATAACGGAATCATCGAAAACTTTGCGGAGCTTCGCGAGGAGCTCATCGCCAAGGGCTGCCATTTCAAAAGCGAAACGGATACCGAGGTTATAGTTCATCTTCTTTCCGTCTATTACAACGGCGATTTCAAACGCGCCCTTATGAAAACCATCGCCCGCCTCGAGGGCAACTATGCCATCGGCGCCGTCTGCTCCGAATGTCCCGGAACCGTTTATGTCACAAAGATTTTCAATCCCATGATAATCGGCGTCGGGGTCGGCGAAAACTTTTTCGCTTCCGACGTAACCGCGTTCATTTCCCATACCAAGAACGTGATTTATCTCGAGGACGGCGAAATCGCCGAACTCACCCCGGACGAGATAACCGTATATAACGCCGCGGGCAAGGCCATTGATAAACATATCTCACGAATCGCATGGGATACGGAAGCCGCGGAAAAAGGCGGCTATGACCATTTCATGCTCAAGGAAATAATGGAACAGCCCAGAGCGCTTAAATCCGCCATTGAGCCGAGAATCAAAAACGGAAAAGCTTTTCTTTCCGAACTTACCATTTCTCCCGAAGCTCTCAAAGATATTGACCATATCATAATAACCGCCTGCGGTTCCGCATATTATGCGGGCTGCGCCGGAAAATACACCATTGAAAAGCTGACCCGTATTCCCGTAAGCGTCGAGCTCGCAAGCGAACTGCGTTACAGCGACCCGATAGTTGATGAGCATACCCTGCTCATCGTACTCAGCCAGAGCGGCGAAACCCTCGATACCATCTGCGCCATGCGCGAGCTCAAAAACCGCGGAGTCCATACCATTGCCATAGTAAACGTGGTCGGTTCGACCATCGCAAAGCTCGCGGACAGCGTTATCTATACCTATGCCGGTCCGGAAATTGCCGTTGCCACCACTAAAGGCTATACGACCCAGGTGGCGGTTCTCTATCTCTTCGCGGTTTATGCGGCGGAACAGCTCGGTAAAATCACTTCCGAAGAAGCGGAAAAGCTCACTGCGGAAATTATGGCGATACCTTCCGATATCCAGCGCGCCATCGAGCTCAATCCCCAAATCGGCGAACTTGCGAAAAAATATCACGAAAATTCTTCGCTTTTCTTCATCGGAAGAAATGTTGACTATGCCGTTGCTCTGGAAGGCTCCCTCAAGATGAAGGAAATTTCCTATCTCCATTCCGAAGCCTATGCCGCCGGCGAGCTCAAACACGGAACCATCGCCCTTATCAGCGAAGGCCGTCTGGTAATCGCCATCTCCTGCTATGAGGCTCTTTTCGATAAAATGATGAGCAATATCAAAGAAGTAAAAGCAAGGGGCGCCCAGGTGCTCGGCGTTGCTGTCGAAAACATGAAGAAAATATTCTCCGAAGCGGACGACGTTATCCTCGTTCCGAAGACCCATCCTCTCTTCGCCGTTCCTTCCGAAATCGTTCCCCTCCAGCTTCTCGCGTATTACGTCGCAAAGGAAAACGGCTGCGATATTGATAAACCCCGCAACCTCGCAAAATCCGTTACCGTTGAATAAAAAAACAACCGAAAGCGCTTCCTGTGGAAGCGCTTTTTCAATTTTAAATTACCATTCCCCCACATTGCATCGTTTTTCATCGTAGGGGCGGATATTATCCGCCCGTTCCCTGCATTTC
>CAZOOL010000184.1:0-2070 GCA_964581405.1 uncultured Oscillospiraceae bacterium
TTTTTCACGAAGCTGGTTGATGAAAACGGCGACGCAGTTGGTCTTGCTGATAACACCGGTAAGCTTGCGGAGCGCCTGGGACATAAGTCTTGCCTGAAGACCGACGTGGGTATCGCCCATGAGTCCTTCGATTTCCGCCTTCGGAACCATTGCCGCAACGGAGTCAACGACTATTACGTCGATTGCGCCGGAACGGACAAGCGCTTCGGTAATTTCAAGAGCCTGTTCGCCGGTATCCGGCTGGGAAACGAGAAGGCTGTCGATATCGACGCCGAGAGCTTTTGCGTAAACAGGGTCAAGGGCGTGCTCAACGTCGATGAATGCGGCTTCGCCGCCGGCTTTCTGCGCGGATGCAATGATATGGAGTGCAACGGTCGTTTTACCGGAGCTTTCCGGACCGTAAATCTCAACGATACGTCCTCTCGGAACGCCGCCGATGCCGAGCGCGCTGTCAAGGGATATGGAGCCGGTGGAAATTGCTTCCACGTTGAGAGCCGGCGCCTGGCCGAGCTTCATAACGGTTCCTTTTCCGTACTGTTTTTCAAGCTGTTTTATTGCGGTTTCAAGTGCTTCTTTTTTGTCTGCCATACTTCAAAAATTCCTCCATTTCATTAATATCCTGCGGTGTCATTTCTGTCTATTAGTATAATATATAAACGATTTAAAATCAACACTTTTTCGCTAAAAAATCGAACATTTGTTCTGAATATATTCCCGTTGGTGCCTTTTTGTCCCAATTCAGTCTCTTTCCTCCGGCTTTTAATAATCATTTATTTATAATATTTATATATACATTATATAAAGAAGTTTTTGTCACGTCCGATGCCGACAAAAATGCGCTTCTGCTCATTTCATGTAAATGTGCCTGTTCCGGCTGAAAATGGCACAAATAAAGCCCCGTGCTCAAAAATGAGCACGGGGCTTTCCTCGGGCTTTCGCCTTTTAATTCTAATTTATAAATCAGGGAGAAACCGCTGCTTTAAGCTCTTCCCAACCTTCAGCATCATCGCTTACTTTGAAGACTTCGACGGAACCGGTGCTCATTTCTTCATAAAGAGCAGCAACAGCGTCCTGAATCTCCTGGGGAACCATTGCTTTATACTGGTCGTTGTCGGCATAACCGGTAAAGCCCTCTTTAAGGCCTACATAATCGCATTTTCCGCCGACAAAAGTGCCGTTTTTAACGCTGAGGAATGCGTTTTCGATGGCAGCAGCATAGTCCTGATAGAAGGAAGTGATAATGGTTGCAACTTCTTCGGGATCTTCAACGGTAAGGGTCTGGTCGCAGTCAACGCCGAATGCATAGCGGTTGGATTCCGCAGCGGCGGTAAATACGCCGGAACCTGCCGCGCCGGCAACCTGCCAGATTACGTCAACGCCGTCAGCATACATTGCGTTTGCCTGTTCAACAACGGTGGGGATAAGGTCGGGCCAGAATCCGTTGGGATAGTCGATGTAAACTTCAACTCCGTTTTCACGGCAAACCTGGCAAAAACCGCCGATGTAGTCGTTCATTCCGGGGAAATCCATACCGACGATAACGCCGACTTTTTTCTCCTCGTTTGCGAATTCCATATCACTTGTGGTGATCTGGCAGGCAAAGAATCCTGCAAGGTAGCCAAGGTCTTCAACTTTGTAAGTAAGTCCGTAAACGTTGGAAGGAACTCCGCCCTCCGGAACAGTCTGAAGGTCGCAGGAGAAGAAAAGCTGATCGGGATATTCTTCTGCAGCATAGATAAGTGCCGGGTTGCATTCCGCGCCGGCGGTTACGATAAGGTCATATTCGCCGCTTTTTGCTGCATCAAGGAAGAAATCCTTGTATGCCGCAAGTTCTTCTTCGGCACCAAGCATTTCGCCGTCTTCACCGGTTTCCATGATTCCCATGTCGATTGCAACGGTCTTTGTGCCCGGATATTTTTCTTCAAGGGCTTTAACTCCGTCAACAGCAGCCTGGAAATAGCTTCCGTCGTCAACATCGGGAACAAGAATAGCAACAGAAAGGTTTTTTTCGTCGTTTGCGCAACCCGCAAACACAAGCATCATCGCCAAGAGAATTGCAAGAATTTTTTT
>CAZOOL010000185.1:0-2065 GCA_964581405.1 uncultured Oscillospiraceae bacterium
GTAAAACCGGCAGAGTTTCAAGTGTTAATGGTGTGATTGATTGTATAGGTTATATCGCTGCGGCCGTAGCAAATTTACTATTTGCCAATGTTATGAGCAATGTTGGTTGGAATACGGTATATATTTTATGGGCCTCAATTGGCGCAATAGGCCTTGGCACAACCTTTGTTTTTAAGAAAAAAGAGCAAATAACTACTTAATTGTTTAAGAAAATCAGGTTTTTAGACCAGTTCTTTTTTGGACACGAGAGACAGAAAAAACTCCTTGAGATTTCTCAAGGAGTTTTTTCAATGAAGCGCACCTAACGGTGCATGAAAAATGAAGTCGCCAACGGCTATGAAGCGTGCCTTCGGCACATTAAGAAACGAAAAGTGCGCTTCGCTTCATATTTTGCGAAGCAAAATGCTTCATGGTGGCAAAGCCACTGCTTCATACGAGCGAAAGCGAGTGCTTCATTTAATCTTGCTTCTCCGCCGCTTTTGTGATATAATACACACATAGGCGGTGATGATATGAAAAGAATTTATTTACTTATTATATCTGTAATGTTGATTTTGTCTTTTTCTTCTTGTGGTACTAATTCTGTGACGAATAGTGAAAATAGTTTATCTGTTGAAAATACGTGGGGTGTTATAGATGAAAACAAGTATATTGTTCAAACACCTTTCTACCAAATATATGAGGAAGACTTGCAGAAATATAAATATAGAATAAATAGTGGCAAAGACGTTTTGGTTGAAGATATAAAGACAGGAACTGAGCCACAAATCGATGATAAAGGTGACGGTGTTCTCCGACTTCATTTAGGATTTGGAACGAATGCTTTTTCTGTGAAATATTTTAATATATACAATAAAACTGTGTCTGAGGAGTTTAATCCGTATTCTATATATGCTGATTATATAAACACCAAGACAAAAGAGTATTATATTGCTTACTTCAAACCCGAAGAAAAGCCGAAACTATATATAAATGGCTTTTTTGATAGTTCGGAATTTTCAACCGAGCTAGATTTGGATTTTTCTATGGCAACTTGCGAAAAAATAATTTTCTTAAATGAAAAAGAAATTTATTTGGAGTATATTGACAGTAATTCAGAAAGTATTAAAAAAGTTGTAAACTATAAGAATTAAATCAACAAAAAACGAAGAAAATCAGGTTTTCAGACCGGTTCCGTTTTGAGTGTCGGTCCCCAAAATCCGTTCTCGTAAGAGGACGGATTATTTGTTTGTATTATTCACTATTCATTTTTTATCATTTATTAAATAAATAAACGGATTTTCGAATGAATAATTAATAATTATTGCGGTTCCACCATTTTTATGTTATACTATAGACATAATTAGGGTGATTAGCTTTAGTTTTTTATACTTGGGGTGTTTCTGAAGAAACGCTATTAGCTTGTCAGCCAGGGTAATCAGGTCACATTACTGAAGACCTATGGATATCCAATGAATTCGGTACAGACGATCCGTACATATGCAAAGTCGGTTAGGTGTTTGTGCTGACAGGGCTTATTTTCATTATCGAAGGTGACCTTATGCTTTCGGAATGAAAAAAGTGATTTTTATATTTTGAAAGGACGGTGCAGAATTGAATCCGAAACTGAAAGCAAAAACAATGGAATCTCTTTCTGCGGTTCTTCCGATAACCGGAATTGTGCTGCTTATCAGCATATTCTTGGTGCCGATGGAACTGGGAAGCATTGTTATGTTTCTTGTGGGTGCTATTATGCTGATCTTCGGAATGGGCTTTTTCCAGCTTGGAGCGGAGATCGCTATGACACCTCTCGGTGAGGGTATCGGTGTTCAGATATCCAAAACAAAAAAATTGGGAATGGTCTTGCTGATCGGCTTTATCATGGGTGCCATCATTACCATATCCGAGCCGGATCTGCAGGTGCTCGCACAGCAGGTGCCTTCCATTCCGAATGAAGTGCTGATTTTAACGGTTGCTGTCGGTGTCGGTATTTTTCTGGCACTGGCAATTATTCGTATCCGTTACAAGATCAGCTTGTCGGGGATGCTTATTGTTCTTTATGTAGCCTTAATTTTAATCTCGTTTT
>CAZOOL010000186.1:0-2054 GCA_964581405.1 uncultured Oscillospiraceae bacterium
ATTGTAACCAAAGTGAAAAATGTTCATCACAAACCCATCACAAAACGCAGGTATTATATAACCAGAGCAAAAAAGAGCAAAAGATGTTAGTTTCCGAGCAATTCTAACAGCTGAAAATCCGGCAGGTCGATGGCCTGCCGTTTTTTTATCCAAAAAAGCGTGCCTTCCGGCACGCTTTCCTTTTTTACAGAATCAGGCAGATAAGCCCGCTGCAGCCTTCGTTGATTATACGGCTGATGGTTTCCTGAAGCTTGAGCCTTGCCTCCTGAGGCATACGGCTGAGCTTTGTATGAAGCCCCTCGTTTACCAGTTCGTGCAGGGATTTCCCGAAGATGTTGGATTCCCAGATTTTCGCCGGATCCTCCTCGAATTCATCAAGAAGATAGCGCACGAGGTCTTCGCTTTGCTTTTCACTTCCGACTATGGGCGCAACCTCTGTGGTGATATCCGCCCGCATCATATGGATTGACGGCGCGGAAGCGCGGAGCTTCACTCCGTATTTTCCGCCCTGGCGGACTATTTCCGGCTCCTCAAGGGTAAGTTCATCAATGGTGGGCATCACTATTCCGTAACCCACCGCCTCCACCTGATCGAGCGCGCCCCGGATACGCTCATATTTGCGTTTTATCTCCGCAAGTTCCCTCATGCAGGGCATAAGCCCGCTTTCGCCGTTTATTTCAAGTCCCGTTTCCTCGCTGAGTATCCGATAAAAAAGCTCCGGATTGATTATAACCGTAAGGTCCGCCCTTCCGGTGCCAAGGTCGATATTTTTTACTGCGGCGTCCTTTACGTGTTCGCATTCCGAAATTGCCGGAACTATGTTCCTCACCTCTGAAATTCTCGAAATGCCTCTCGCCGCTGAAACCACGGGTTCGACCACCGCCTTGCGGAGCCAGTGCTCCCTGTCGAGCCCCACCAACCATTTGGGCATATCCACCGCAACTTCCCTTATGGGGAATGTCCCGAGCACGCCGGAAAGTATTTCTTTTATATCATTTTCGTTCATTTTAAGGCAGTTCAGCGCGATCACCGGAACGCCGTATTCCGCTTCCATTTCCGAAGCAACCGTCTGCGCTTCCGGAGAATTTGGCGCGGCGCAGTTTAGGAGAACCGCAAAAGGCTTGTTGATTTCCCGGAGCTCGGCTATCACCCTCTGTTCCGCTTCGTGGTATTCCTCCCTCGGAATATCGCTTATGGAGCCGTCGGAAGTCACCACAAGGCCGATGGTGGAATGTTCCGCAATCACCTTATCCGTGCCTATTTCCGCGGCCATATTGAAAGGTATTTCCTCCTCGTACCAAGGGGTAAGAACCATTCGCGGCGCGTTATTTTCAAAATACCCGATGGCAGAGGGCACGATATAACCCACGCAGTCAATAAGCCGCACCCGGAGATTCGTTTCCCCGTCAAGGCTGACCTCGGCCGCCTCCTCCGGAACAAATTTCGGCTCGGTGGTCATAATGGTTTTCCCCGCGGCGGATTGGGGCAGTTCATCGGTTGCCCGCTCGCGCCGGTAATCGTTTTCGATATTCGGTATCACGAGAGTTTCCATGAATTTTTTGATAAATGTGCTTTTTCCCGTGCGGACCGGACCCACAACGCCAATGTATATATCTCCGTTCGTTCTTGCGGCAATATCGCGGTAAACGCTGCTGTCTTTCATAAATTATCCTTCCTCGCTTCTTTTTAGTTTAATGTCGTTGGATTTTTATGAGAAAAATTTTAAAAATAGAACATTTTTCCTGAATATTGCCGCCGTTTCCGTTAAAAATAAAAGCAAAACGAGAAGGAGGTTTTTTAATTATGGAAGCTAACAGACACATCGGCTGCAGCGTCAATAACTGCGCCTATCACTGCAAGGACTGCAACTGCTGCAGCCTCGATCATATCGAAGTCGGCACCCACGAAACCAACCCCACCAAAGCCGAATGCACCGACTGCAAATCCTTCAAATACAGAGGATGATTTTCCCGCCGCAAGGCGGATACATAATACGCCTTTGCCCCCGCCGCTCCGCTTTAAATTTTATATCTCCAAACCAATACATCCGAGCC
>CAZOOL010000187.1:0-1895 GCA_964581405.1 uncultured Oscillospiraceae bacterium
CTTCCTGCTTTAAGGGCGGTCAAAACGATTACCTTTCCGGCGCCTTTGGCAAAAAGCGCCTTTTTGCATTCGGAAACAGTCGCACCGGTGGTATAGATATCGTCCACCAGCAAAACCGTTTTGCCGGCAACGGCATCTTCCGCTTCAAATGCACCCGCAAGGTTCGTCAGCCTTTCATCATAGGAAAGCTCATGCTGTTTCTTCGTGGCTCGGATTTTTCGCAGATATTCCGGCTTGAAAACAAGCCCTTCCATAACCGCGAATTTTTTCACCAGCTCCGAAAGGCGGGTCGTTTTTCTTTTGTATGACGGAACCGAAATAACAAAATCGATCTTTTCTTCCGGTAGCTTCGCAAAACCCTCCGAAAGCCAGCCGCAGAGGGTGTCGAGGCAAAATTCATAATCTCCGCTGAATTTATAACGTAGAACGGCGTCCCTTGCGGTGCTTTCATAATAATAGCCAAAAGCCATGTCGCCGCCCGAATTTTCCGCAGGAACAAGCCTTCGTTCGCATTCGTCACAAAGACATTTCCCGCGTACCGCCTTTTTGCAGGAAGCGCAGTTGTAAGTAAAAAGCGAATTTCCCATGCGCTTCAGCAGATAGAGTTTTTTCGATAAAGATGCCATCGCCCTTCCCCCTTTCAAAACCCCATTTTAAAGCTCAAATTCTATTTTCAGGCTGTTTTCCTCGTTGTTTTCATGCCCTTCGTCCCTTGAGGTTATTGTTCCGCCCATTTTAAGATAAAAACCGAGGGCTTTTTCGTTCTCGGGGTGACAGCCGAGGCAGAAACGGCTGTATCCGTTTTCCAAACAGTATTCGCGTATTTTCTCAAAGGCTTTTTTGCCTATACCCTTTCCCCTGTGTTCCTCAAGTAAATAGAGGGACTGGATATAGAGAATTTCCTTCTTCTGAAGAATAAGATACCCGATTTTTTCGCCGTTTTTCTTTATAAAATAAACAGTAAAATCCGGACTTTCTATCCGCATAAGGTCTTTCGCATTATGAAATGGATAATCAAATTCATCAATCATTTTATCCGGATATATCCCGCGGTAGGTCGTCGCCCAAACTCTGCGCCGAAGCTCTGAAAGCTCCTTTGCTTCCTTTGGAAGCGCCTTTTCAAACAAAACGGACATTTTATTCTCCCCTTTTCAGAAAAAATTCTGCTTTTCGCGCCTTCACCGTCAGTATATCACAGCCCCGGAGCGAATACAAACTGTTTTCGCTCCGGGACCAATATTAATTCCAAACGCAAAAAACGGTGCCCGCAATACGCGCGGACACCGCTTTTCGCATCATAGACAAAACAAAGGTTTTGGCAGCAAATATGATTTTCTTCTTCCGCATATGGCGGGTGTAATAAAAAGTGGACTTGTTTCAGTCCCATTTTACCACATCTGTATTATAAAATCAAGACATAAATGGACCTGTTTAAGTCCAAAATTATTAAGGGGCTGTCTTAGAAATGGAAGAACAGAAAATCAAACAGGATCTTGTAATCCACATCGGAAAAAACATAAGAAGCATCAGAAAAAGCCGCAAAATCGGCCAGACAGAGCTCGTGCGCCGGCTCCAGCTCGTCGGAGTTGATATGACGAGGGAAACCCTTGTGAAAATCGAGCGCGGCATCCAGCATATCTATGCCGGCCAGCTTGCCGCCATAAAAGATATCCTCGGAACGACCTATGACGAGCTTCTGAAGCCGGAAAAATAAATCGTTGTCTGCCGAACCGAGGGGCAAAATGCCGTTGTGGGGGTGCGCCGGAAAAAACGTGATTTATTACAAAAAACGGGCAGACCCATATGGGTGTGCCTGATAAGAAAACTTAGGCAATAAAAAAGAACAGCATGTATTACAGGCAGTACACGCTGTTCTTTTTGTGTTCAATTTTGAA
>CAZOOL010000188.1:0-1883 GCA_964581405.1 uncultured Oscillospiraceae bacterium
CCTTTTCGTTTTCTTGTTAAATCTATTCGTCCGTTCCTTTTTTTAGAACAAAAAAAAGCACCCCAAATTAAAGGTGAACTTTCGCCGAAGGCGACTCGCGGATTTCCCGCAGGTAACTCTCCCCCCAACCAAACCCAAAAAGCCAAAAACAGGGCGGATGCTCTCCGCCCTGTTTACCTTAAATCTCATATTTCCGCCGTATGCATGGCAATGCCCGCATCGGTTATGTCTATTATTCCATAGCTTGGCCCTCCGCTGCGCGGCCTGCCGCAGCTTCCCGGATTCATTATATAAAGCCCGTCGTCGTAATCCGTCATGGCAATATGCGTGTGCCCGTAAAGAAGGATATCCGCTTCGTTCTTTCTCGCGAAAAGCTTCGCCAGATCAAGGTCGCCTTTTACGCCAAATCTTGCCCCGTGGGTGAAAAAAATCGTCCTGCCGGCAAATTTTATAACGTCGTAATCCGGCTTGTCCGTTCCCCAGTCGCAGTTCCCCGAAACGAAATAAATCTTTTTGTCATTATATACATATTGAATCAGTTCAAGCTCCCTCTCCCCATCGCCAAGGTGGATAAAAATATCCCCGTCCTCCCGGTGGCGTTCCATAATCCTTTCAAGTACGTCATAATTGCCGTGGCTGTCGGAAAAAACGATGGCTCTCATTCTGTCAAAAAAACCTCCTTCGGCGGAATATCACAAAAAGCTTTTTCATATCAGTTATTATATTCCGTTTTTGTCCGATTCACAAGACGGATTATCTCATTTTTTAACGAAAGGCGGAATTTTCTATGGATTTCAACCTTACCCCCCAACAGCAAAACGCGCTTCTTGATGCCGCGAGCAAAAAGCTCGGCATCAGCAGGGAAAAACTCGCCTATGCCGCGAAAAACAACGACCTCGGCGTTTTCGGAAAAATTGCCGAACCAAAAGTTCAGCATTATGCCAATAATCCCGCCGACCTCGAACGCTTCCTTTCCGACCCAAAAAATCAGGCCATCATAAAAAAACTGATCGGAGGCGGCTGATATGCCCGATCTTTCGGAACAGCTCTCCTCAATCTTACAAAATCCCGAAGCCCGGCAGAATATAATGGCGATGCTGTCCTCCCTTCAGCAAACCAGCCCGCCTCCGCCTTCTCCGCAAAACCAAAGCGGCGAAGCGCCGTTCGACTTCTCCTCCCTCTTTCAACGGGAAGCTCCTTTGCCCGATCCCGAACCTTCGGTACCGAATATTGATATAAATATGCTGATGAAAATTCAGCAGATTTTCTCAAAAATGTCCTGCGACGACCGAAACGTGAACCTCCTTCTGGCGCTGAAGCCCCATCTCCGCGAACAGAAAAAAGTCGATGACGCCATCAATATTCTCCGGCTCATGAGCGTTCTTCCCGCTCTCTCCGAAAGCGGCATTTTCGGGGGTGGTTTCCGCTGAAATGGCACCATAACGATTATTCCGAGGAGGCGCTTTTTGAAATGCAAAAGGAAGCGGAACAGCGCGTGCGTGAAATGCAGTCGAGAGCAAGGCTCGTCGGCGGCGAACAAAGCTTCCCTCCGGCTCCAAAAAGGAACGAACCTCCGCAAAAAAATCCGATACAACAGGATTTTGCGCAAAAGCCTTTTCCTTTTTTCAGCGAAAATATCGACAGCGACAAAATAATCATTCTCGCCTTGCTCTGGCTTTTATGGAACGAGCACGCGGATCCAAAGCTCCTTATGGCGCTTTTGTATCTTCTTATCTGAAAATTCAATCTGCATTCAAGCTCCCTCCGATGACGTATTCTCCACCAAATCGCCAAACCAATACAGCCGAGCCGCCCGATTACATCATTTTCCACCGTAGGGCGGATATTATCCGCCCGAAAATAAAACAAAACCGTAGGGAACG
>CAZOOL010000189.1:0-1759 GCA_964581405.1 uncultured Oscillospiraceae bacterium
AAACCGGGTGCTTTGCTTTTTTGTAAATCAATCGTAGCTTCTCATGACGGAAACAACTTTTCCGAGGATCTCGACGGAATCGACAATGATGGGTTCGTAATCGTCGTTTTCCGGCTGGAGGCGGAAGTGCCCGTCCTCTTTATAGAACCGTTTTACCGTTGCGGAATCCTCTACGAGCGCAACGACTATCTGTCCGTTTCTTGCTTCCGGGGTGCGGCGCACGACAACGATATCCCCGTCGAGTATGCCGCATTTTATCATGGAATTGCCGTGAACGTGGAGCGCAAAGAGATCGGAAGTATCGCCCGCATAGGGAACGTATTCATCGACTTCCTCCTCCGCGAGAATCGGGGAACCCGCGGCAACGTGACCGAGAACGGGAATGGTTCCGGGCGGAGTCGTGTTCTTGATTGTAATAGCGCGGTTCTGATTTTCGCCCATGGAAATCCTGCCCTCCGCCTGGAGCTCCTTAAGGTAGCGGTGGACGGTGGAGGTGGATTTGATTTCAAGCTCCGCACAGATTTCACGAACCGTGGGCGGATAGCCGTGGTCATTGATGAAATCCGTCATGTAATTAAGTATCGCTTCGGCCTTGTTTCCCATAAAATATACTCTCCTTTCGGGTATTCATGGTTTACCGAAAATATTATAGCACATATGTTCGGATTTGTAAACATATGTTCTGCAAAAAAATTGGTGTTCATAATTTTCTTTTTGAAAATATTATGTTTTTTCACATGTTGTTAACTTTTACTTAACAAATAATTTTTTCCGGATGATATAATATAGATGTACTCAAAAAGAGCCGCAAACTTTTTGAGTAACACCCTCCTCAAAAACTCAAACTAATTGACTTAAAGCGGAAAAGCGCCGGGACTGACCACCCCGGTGCTTTTTCTGTTTATAAACGGTTATTCCGTAAGGTAATTCGTCTCCTTCCGAAGCCCTTCGGCAATTTCTGCGAAAGTACCCCTCGAAAGCTGCGGAACAAAGCCGCTTTCAAGTTCTTCGGCAACTTCCGGAAGATACTGCCAGAAGCGCTTCGGCATATGGGCGCGGCGGCAGTTCGGATTATATCTGCTCGCTATGGCGATATGGCGGTAATAGCTTTTCCAAAGCTCGCTGTAAAATTTATCTTCGGTTCCTTCGGGGATCTCAAGGCTTTCCACCGGAACTATCGCCGTTTTTTTCGGCGTATGAATAATTGCCGCGCCGTGCTCGGCATCGAAAATCATGAAATGCTCGTTTTTTATGCGGTTTGAAAAATATGTTTTTATAAGCGGAAGAACGTAATGCTTCGGATGTATAACGGCTGTAAGCGCGCCGTTTGAATCCGAAAATCGGGTGAACTGGCGCAGGCGCTCCGCTTCGTTGTTTACGGCAACGCACATTTTGAAAACCCTGTTCACTTCCTCATCGGCAATTTTACCGCCGGTGCTTCTTCCTTCATGAAAAGCCTTCCAGATAAAATGCATTATGGCGTTTTCCTTGCCTTCGCCGTCAAAAAGGAAAGCCTTTTCGACCATATTGAGCACCGCTGCGCCGAGTTTCTTTTCTGTTCCGACCCGCACTCGTTTCGCGTGCTCAAGGTCCGTTTCAACGTAGTGTACCTTGAGCAAAGTCGGCTCCATATCGCCGAAAACCACCGTATCCGCCGGAAGCGTTTTCATGGCAAAAGCATCAAAAACCGCGGAAAGAAACCCCTCGAAGCTTCCGTCATAGGCAAAAATCAAAATTCCCCGGTCAGACATTCTCTCAC
>CAZOOL010000190.1:0-1757 GCA_964581405.1 uncultured Oscillospiraceae bacterium
GGGTACCACCGTCTCTTTGCGCCGTCAAAGAGATGGGGGTACATAAAAAACTAAATAGGTATAACATCTATTATCCCTTATTAAAAAGGAGGAAAAAGCGATTGCCTTTCCCTCCTCCTGTAAAACGCAGTTTCATTCCCCAAAACGGCCAAACAAAAGAACTCCTGTTTTTATCTTATTATCCCGAAATAACGAGCATGGCTTTTTCCGAAAGGATCTCTGCCGAAATGCCGTTTTCCGCCATGATTTTCTCCATCGGCGCCCGGTATTTCTTCGCAATATCCCAAATATGCTCGCCCTTTTCAGCATAGCAAAGTATCATCGCCGCCGCATCGTGCTCAAGCTTTTTGTCCGTGCTCACCGAGCACGCCGCAATGGCGTCGGTGCTCACAGAAGTGTAAACCGTTCCGTCAATGAGCACGCTTGCGGAAATTTCCGCTTCGCGTCCCCTTCCCGCAGAAAATTCCTCGTTTCTTATTTCCGCACAAAGGTTGTAAAAAGCCACTTGATTTCCCGCGGCGGGCGAAGGAATTTCCCTCTCAATGGTCTTTTCAAAATAGAGCGGATTTTCCTCCGCGTCCTTTGCGAACATACAGATTTTCGCTTCAAATGCGATTTTTCCCTCCGGCGTCACCCGTGGGGATGAAACCTCCGTCCACATATCCATAACGCTTTCCGCCGTTTCCGGAAGTTCCGGTTTTTCATATATGTTTTCCGTCACCGAAACCGGAACAGCCGAATCCATCATCGAAAGCCTCGCCTTTTCGCATTTTGTTTCATATTCGGTGGAAAACATATCCGTAACGTATCCAAGGGTGCTTTTTCTGTATACCCTCGTAAAGATTCCTATTTTCACCTTTATGTTCACGTTACGCCCGTCGTCCGCCGGAGAGATCTCCGGAAAATCCGCCTCATATCTCGCGTCGCAGATATCCGTAAGCAAAATACCCTCCGCGTCCACCAATCTGCTTACCGGGAACGCAAAAGTCGAAAAACAAGGTCCGTTTTCCTCGTTTTCTTCCATAGGCTCCGGCTGCCAAAGAAGATTCACCCGAACTTCTCCCCTTGTCACGATTTTATCCTGAATAACGTGACATTCTGTTACTTCCGCCGTGGCGGAGCTTCGGAGTACTTTCCCGAAAGGCGGCTTTCCGTAACCGAGCTCTCCCTTTTCCTCAAGGGTAAAATTCTTAAAAAACTCCCCCGCTATCATAATATTTTCACAGCTTTCGCTTCTGCAAACGGCTCCCGCTCCAAAAGCGGAAGAAACAATGCTTTTTTCCTCGCCGCAAAGGGTTCTCAAAACCACCTCTATGCTCCCGTGAAGGTCTATCCTTCTTTTGTTGACAGCACGGCAGCCGATTTCACCGACCCGGATATCCGCCTCCGCCGCGGCTATATTGCCTCCGCATTCAAAGCAGTGGCTGAATGGCTGAAGCTGGCTGCAGGAGCAAAGCTCCCCCTCCTCCGAAACGTAATTCACCTCTATATTGACGTTTCCCGAAACAGTTTCCCCGCCGGCTTCACCGAAAACCGGAAATTTCACGGTTTTTGCGGTATAACGCAAAATTTTCATAACGTCGGGAAAATAATCCGGCAGTATTATCGAACAATCCACCGGAAGAACAGCCTTTTTTTCGTCGGAAGCTCCGCAGCAAAAAGCCTTGCGGAATTCAAGATCAAGCTCCATAAAGTTTCCTCTCCTTTTCGTTTTCTTGTTAAATCTATTCGTCCGTTCCTTTTTTTAGAACAAAAAA
>CAZOOL010000191.1:0-1757 GCA_964581405.1 uncultured Oscillospiraceae bacterium
AAACTTACTTTCATTCATTTTACCTCTTTATACAGGAAACAACAAAGGCAAGCGGCACATCCATTCGCTCCGAAACCTCTTTCGGAGTCATTCCGCTTTCAATAAATCTTTTGCACACCGTTTTTATATTTTCGCCAACCTCGATGATATGCCTGTCAAGGTCGTAAAAACGAACAACACGCTGCCCCCATGGATGCTCTTTTATTGGATGAACGTATTCAATATCAAGATTTTTAAGTTTTTCTGAAAATTTATCAAAATCATCTTCCTCAAAATATATCTCTGAATTATTTGCACCGTAAGTTATTTCATCGTTTCCAATAAAATCAATCCATGTTTCTTCTGTTTGAAGGCAAAGCCCACCGGTAAGGGTTTTGTTCGCACCAAAATCCGTTATAACCCGAAGCCCCAAAACTTTTTTGTAAAAATCAACCGATTTATCAATATCTTTCACAACAATAAGCGGATTCTTGAACTTCATAAAAACCTCCGAATTGACTGCAATCTTTCTTTATGATAAAATTTATTATATCACAGAAATGGCGGTGATGATATGGCTGATGAAGAAAATATGCTGAAAAAACGCTTTTCGGAACTCGCGGAGCGAGCATATTCAAAAAATATCTATACCTTCACCGAATTTCTCTCCCCATCGGAGCAGGCGCTTTTGAAAACAACGGTCCGCGGTATCCCGTATCGTTTTGAAGGCGGCTATGACCTTGCAGAAAAAGCCGTTGCCGTTTTCGGCAGCGAGGAACTTTGCGGCTACGAGGAATCCGCACCCATCGTTTATATTAAAATTGAACCGTGCTCAATGAAATTTTCGGGCGAGCTTGCCCATCGGGATTTTCTCGGTTCAATAATGTCTTTGGGCATAAGAAGAAGCACTCTTGGCGACCTTATAGTGAAAAACAATATCGCCTATGCTCCCTGTCTTGATAATATTGCCGATTATATCTGCGAAAATCTTGCGGAAATAAAACATACCAACGTGCGGTGCTCAATAATTGAAGGAATACCGGAAAATGCGATGCCTATGCCTGTTGAAAGCGAATTTGTGGTTGCTTCCGAAAGGCTCGATTCCGTCATATCCTCCATATATAAATTATCCCGAAGCGAAAGCAAAGGGCTATGTGAGCACGAAAAAGTGCTCGTCGGCGGAACGCCGGTGCTCAGCGCTTCATATCCCCCGAAGGAGAATGATATTATCTCTGTTCGCGGTCACGGAAAGTTTATTTATTGCGGTATAAAGCTGGAAACAAAAAAAGGTCGGCTGCGCTGCATTGCAAAAGTTTACAGATAAAATAAAAGAGCCGCTTTGTTTCTCTTTGAGCAATTCCATATTACCAAAAACCGGCATAATGGGCGGTACTCATAAGACGGTTAACGGGCACAGCAGATCGAACTGCTGTGCCCGTTCTTGTATTCCCGGACAAAGTATGATAGTATATAATCAGTTAAACAAATCAGAATTTAGCGAAAGGGTGATTTTATGAACAAAAAGAAAGTCTTGCGAATTTTCATAATTGTTTTTTTAGTTCTAATTATAGCACTATTTCTTTGTAATGGTTTTACTAAGAATAATCACGTTGACCTTGGAGATTTCACAATATCAGAAGATGGAAAAGAGATAAGATTCTCTATTCTTACTTCTCCGCTATTTGAAGAACATGTTAGGGGATTTTCCTGCGTGAATGATGGTGAAGAAGCATACTATCTGGATTTCTATAACACCTTCGGATTGGATTTCTCTTGGG
>CAZOOL010000192.1:0-1728 GCA_964581405.1 uncultured Oscillospiraceae bacterium
ACACAATCCACAGCAGCAAGGGCAAACCCACCAACAGCGAATTCATCGCCCTTATTGCTGATAAATTGAGGGTGAATATGAAATCCGCATAAAATCTCTTTTCAAAACAAAAAAAGGAGCAAAACCTTTGGGTTTTGCTCCTTTTTTGTGTGTAATGTTATTTTGCTTTACATCAGCTGAACCGCATTATAATGCCGCTTCAGCCGCCAAAGAAAATATGTTCAATAAGTATTTTCAAGCCAAGGGCAATGAGCACTATTCCGCCGAAAAGCTCTGCCTTGGATTTATATTTTGCCCCGAAAACGCTGCCTACTTTGATTCCGGCCCCGGAAAAAACAAAGGTCGTGCAGCCGATAATGATAATTGCGGGAATGATATCAACGCTGAGGAACGCAAAAGTTATCCCCACCGCAAGAGCGTCAATGCTGGTGGCAATGGCGAGCACGAGCATTGTTTTGAAAGCAAAGGAAGCGCTCTGTTCGTCCGCCTCTTCCCTTGATTCCTTGATCATGTTGTAACCGATTATTCCCAGAAGAATAAAGGCCACCCAATGGTCGATGCTTGTGATATACTGCTCAAAAGTTGAGCCGAGCAGATATCCGATAAGGGGCATAAGAGCCTGGAAGCCGCCGAACCAAAGTCCCGCAATGAGCATATGCTTCGGTTTGATCGCTCCCACGGAAAGACCTTTGCAGATGGAAACAGCAAATGCGTCCATCGAAAGGCTTATTCCGATAAGTAAGATTTCGATTAATGACAAAACAATCCCTCCAAGGTAAAAAAATAAAGACTTACCCGCAAACGCGGGTAAGTCTCATCATTTAAAGCGATGCCAGAGCCGAAAACGACCCAGTCTGTTGACATAGCTGCGCGTATCGCGCCGACTACTCCCTTACACAAGAGATAATTATATCACTGTTTCAGGAAAAGTCAAGCAAAGCGTCAAATTTCTTTTCCCGTTTCAGAATCATATATATTCTCGTAAACTGCGTAATAGAACGGCGGAATCCTTCTGTCCATGTGAAAACATCCGAAAAACCATTTTCCGAATGAGCACGAGGTCGAAACTTCGTTGAGAAACGCATGAAGGTTATTGAAGCAGTTGCTTTCCATTTCGAGGAAACCGCGCATTTTGAAGCTCACGTCATAGGTTACGATATAATCCACTGCGTGCCCGACTTTCTCAAGGCTCTCCCTTGCGTGCTCACAGTCTTCATCGCCCGGAAGCCTTGCGAATTCCGGACTTTCCCTGAAATCCATAACGTCGAGCTCCTCGTCATCGCCGCCGCCGAAAGCAAAGATTTTTTTGCCTTCGATTTCAAAAATCTCTCCGCGCATAAGCTGATAGATATTCTCTGAAATTTTTCTCGCTTTTCCTCCGCAAAAATCAACTTTCGGATAGGAATCGAGCATCTCGAAATTTTCATGGGCGCCTTCCACAAACAGAATATTGTATTTGCGTTTTGAAAGCCATTTAAGATTGCTCATTTCCTCTTTGGAATTGTTCCAGACAAAGCCGAAATCACCGCATATAATAAGTGTATCGCCTTTTTTGAGTTTTTTTGCCGCGGAAGATCTGAACCTCGAAAGTTCACCGTGAGTATCGCCGGTAAAATAAATCATTTTTCCCTCCAGGAATTATTAAAATCAGACCGGTCAAAAATTAACAAAAGATTAATTTTACGCTAAACCGGAATAAAATTAAGAAATAACCTATTCCATTATACA
>CAZOOL010000193.1:0-1689 GCA_964581405.1 uncultured Oscillospiraceae bacterium
CGGCGACAGCTCCCCCTCTGGGGAGCCTTTAAAGGCATATAAACAACAATTTATCTTCCAAAACACGCGCAAAAAAAGAGCGAGCCTTGCGGCTCACTCTTCTTCTGTAAGTTCCTGTCGCATAAAAACGCCTTCCTCATAAACGCAGTCCTCGGTAAAGCCGACGGACTTATAAAGGCGCCTTGCGGGAATATTAAAGCGGTTGACGCCGATGGAAAGGCGTTTTGCGCCCGCTTTTTTAAGGTAATCCACCGCGAAGCGGAGCATGAATCTTCCAAATCCCCTGCTCTGATATCTGCGGTCGATAAGCACGATTTCAATGTTGTAATCGCCTTTTTTCTTGTCAATGGAAAGGTCGAGAAGTCCGACTGCGCGCTCGCCCTCCATTTCCACAAAGAGCTTGTGGTTTTTATAAGCCGCGGAATAAGCTATTGTATCAAGGGCACCGGAAACGAATTCACGCTGGTCCGGGCGAAGCTCAAGCATGGAAGCCTGGCGCCAGTTCTTTTCGCCATAGGGCACCATTCTTGTGTTCTTCGGATAAGTAAAAATCGGCTCGATTTCCATTCGGCAATCCTTCGCGAAGGAAAGAAATTTGCTGTCCCCTTCTTCGATGTATTTTCCGGGGCAGTTTTTTACACGCATATAGCAAAAATCGTTTTCTTTGTCGAAATAGAAAGTTGCCGGTTCAAAAGCCTCAAAATCCATGTAGAAGCAGAGCATTCCGCCAACCAAGCTGAAACCGAGCCCTATGTTATCCCTATCAAGCTTCGTGGCGGTTTTCCAAAGCTTTTCAGAGAAAACCTTGCAGTTCATAATGCCGAGCATCAGCTTTTCAAGGTCGCGCACCGTTGTGGTGAAAAAGCGGTAATCGGTGTTTTCTGTGTCAAAACGGAGGTATTCCCTGTTTCTGTAAAGGGTATAGAGCGGAAGAACGTTTCCCGTATTGCCGATACGTGTTTCGTCCATTCCAAGCGGAAGGAAGATGTGCTTTTCAACGAATTCCTCGAGGAAATTTCCGCTTGCGCGTTCAACAATTTCCCGAAGAAAAAAACGCTCGCTGGAACTGTAATCTCCGGAAGTTCCCGGCTCGTGCTCAAGAAATTCACCTTCGATGTTTTTGAGCACCGTTTCAAAGGAATAGTCTTTGAGATAGAGACTCATATCCCGTTTCCGGCGTTCGACCCCGGAAAGAGCGGAGTATTCCTCGTCCTCATCCATCCTGCGGAGTATCTCTCCGAAGTAAAAATCTCGGATTCCGGATTTGCCCGCAAGAAGCTGGCGTATGCTGATTTTTCCTGCGTGCTCAAATTCCGGAATAAAGCGGGAAATCTTATCCGAAAGGCTGAGCTTTTTCATATCCGCAAGAATAAGAACGCAAAGGGCAAGTATTCCGGTACAGTCAAGGGGCATAAGGTAACGGCTTTCTGCTGTGACTGCGGTTTTGTCTGCGGCTTCGCGTTCCGCAAAGCCGTAACAGGTGCTCAAAACGGTTTTGCCCTCGTGATTGATGAGCAGTGCGCCGCTTTCCTCGAAAGTTTCGGCGCTTTTGAGCAGTGTCTTTTCAATTTCATTATAATCGGTTTTCATAAGAATCAAAGTCCTTTCCGGCGGCAAAAATCCGCCTTTTGCGGACTTAAATCTCCCTTCACGGCAAAGAAGGTTTAAATCCCGTTTAATATCTCAAAA
>CAZOOL010000194.1:0-1462 GCA_964581405.1 uncultured Oscillospiraceae bacterium
CGGTTTTCAATGGTTCGCCGCAATGTTAAACAATAATTTATAATTAAATATGTAAAAATATATATACCTATTTAATTGCTGCTTGACAAAAAGAAAAAATGTGATAAAATAGTTTAAGTCATTAGGGAGTAGTTGGCGCGTTCCGGAAAGGGAAGCGTTATGTTATTCGTCATCACGCCGAAAGGCCGGATAATGTATTAAACAACAAGACTTTTGCCGCAAAAATAAATTTGCGTCAGGGGCCTTGTTTTTTTGCGTCCTGATGCGGAAAATCGGAGGTTTAAAATTATTATGATGATGTACGTACTTCTCATCGTCGGTTTCATCCTTCTTATCAAGGGTGCTGATTTCTTTGTTGACGGTGCTTCTTCCGTCGCGAAACTTCTCAAAATTCCGTCTGTTATAATCGGTCTTACCGTTGTCGCCATGGGCACCAGCGCACCGGAAGCGGCAGTCAGCATTTCCGCAGGCTTTTCCGGAAACAGCGATATTGCCCTCAGCAACGTGGTCGGTTCCAACATCTTCAATCTTCTCGTGGTTGTCGGCGTTTCCGCCATTATCTGCCCCATAGTTACCGAAAAGGTAATTCTTACCCGTGACATCTGGTGGAGCCTCGGAGCCGCGGCGGTTCTTCTTGTTATGATGCTCGATATGAGGATTTCCAATATCGAAGGTATCCTTCTTTTTGCGGGCATGATCGCATATATCGTTGTGCTTATCCGCGCCGCGAAGAAAAACCGCACCGAAGGCGACGAAGTCAAAACGATGTCCCCGCTTAAAAGTATTCTCTGCATTCTCGGCGGCCTTGTAGCCATCATCTTCGGCGGCGACCTTGTCGTTGACAACGCCGTTCTCATTGCAGAAGCCATCGGCATGAGCGAAACCTTCATAGGACTCACCATTGTTGCGGCGGGAACTTCCCTTCCGGAGCTTGTGACTTCCATAGTCGCGGCGAAAAAGGGCGACAGCGGACTTGCCCTCGGCAACGTAGTCGGTTCCAATATTTTCAACATTCTCTTTATCCTCGGTTCCGCTTCCGCTCTCACCAGTATCAATGCTTCCGGTCTTCTTATCATTGATACCGTTATTCTTATGGGCATCACCCTTGTTATGTACGTTTTCGGAAAAACCCAGAACAAAACCTCAAGGCTCGAAGGTGTGCTCTGTCTTGCAATGTATCTTGCGTACGCCGCATATATCACCATCCGCTGATACAGGGCATTATGGAAAAATACATAATTTATTATAAAGATATTTTGATAGGTTATCTTTCCGTCAACGGGGAATACAGATATTGCTATGAACCGGTGCGGGATGGGGTCGAAAAGGTGAAGGATTCTGCCTGTCTTCTTCGGGTAATGGAGGAAGGCACAAACGGCGAATTCGGTGAGCCGATACCCTTTTTTCAGGAGCGTCTGAGATATATGAAGCTTTGGAAGCTTAGGGTGATCAATTATCAGAC
>CAZOOL010000195.1:0-1352 GCA_964581405.1 uncultured Oscillospiraceae bacterium
AAAAAAGCACCCTTGCGGGTGCTTTTTGTTTATCAGTATCTTTCGTCGTCCCTGTGGAGATCCCACAGCGCGGTATAAATTGCCACGACGTCCTCTTTTTTCGGAACGCGGGGGTTGGTCTGGGTCGTTGCGTCAACAAGGGCTGCTTCGGCCATTTCGTCAATGGCGGCGAAGTATTCCTCCTTGGTTATTCCGCCGACGTCCTTTATGCAGCAGGGCATATCCATCTCTCTTGTGAGTATCTTGATGTAGTTCATAAAGGAACGGACTGTGGAAACCTCGTTAAAGTTCACGATACCGAGGGAAGCGGCGATTTCGCAGTATTTTTTGACGCAGTCAGGAAGATTATCATGGGGAATGGTCATATCGGTGATATCGCTGTTATAGCTGATGATGCAGGGAAGAAGCATCGCGTTCGCTCTTCCGTGGGGAATATGGAATCTTGCCCCGAGCTGGTGAGCCATACCGTGATTAAGTCCAAGACCTGCTTCATTGAAAGCCATGCCGGCCATGCAGGAGGCTACATGGATTTTGCCCCTTGCTTCCATATCGTTGTTGTTGAGGTAGGAACGGCAAAGATAGCGGCAACAGAGCTTGATGGCTCTTTCCGCAAGGGCATCGGAAAATTCGTTGTGACCGGTGCTGACAAAAGCCTCTATCGCGTGGGTGATGATATCCATACCGGTATCGGCTGTTATGGATTTCGGAACGGTTTTCACAAGCTCCGCATCAAGAATGGCAACGTCAGCGATAAGCTCTGTGGAGCAGAGAGGATATTTTGTTTTCTTTTCCGGGTCGGTTATTACGGAAACCTCTGTAACCTCGCTTCCGGTGCCGCTGGTGGTGGGAATAGCAACAAATTTGGGGTCGAAAGTGGGATCCGCCCTATGGGCAAACATTTTCACTGCCTTGGTGAAATCTATCGCGCTGCCGCCGCCGACGGCCATAAGGCAGTCCGGACGGAGGTCGAGAGCCTCCCTGACTCCCTCGATAACCTTATCCATGGGAGGATCCGGCACGACGTTGTCATATATCCGATAGGGAATCCCACAGGCATCAAGGCGAACCGTTACGTTTGAAATAAGGTCGCTTTTGACGGTAAAGGGATCGGCAATGATAAGGGCGCATTTGCTGTCTTTTTCAAGAAGATGGTCAAGAGCATTTTCGCCGAAATAAACCTTTGTTTTAAGATCAAAATCCTGCATTATAAAAATCCTCCATATCTTTTGTTTTATGGGGAAACTTATCCGTTTACATTATACATCATTGATTTTTAAAAATAAAGACGTATTTTGCGTTTTTTGAAAAAATATGTGATGAACGGACGAACATCAAACCAATAAAGCCGGGCG
>CAZOOL010000196.1:0-1195 GCA_964581405.1 uncultured Oscillospiraceae bacterium
GCAAAAAAATTCGGGGTCAGCAAAAGCACCGTCCACAAGGACGTTTCCGAAAGGCTTTTGCGGATAAATCCGAACCTTTGCCGGGAAGTGCGTGCTGTTCTTGAAAAAAACAAGCAGGAACGCCATATCCGCGGCGGAAAAGCCACAAAAGAAAAATACGCGAAGCTGAGATAAAGGGCTTTTTCCGCCCGTTTTCGGGATAGAACGAACGCTTTCGGGGCAAAATAGCTCCGGAGGCGTTTTTTACTATGAAACTTCGTATTTTTGCCCTCGCCTTTTCGGTGGGGTTTCTTTTTTGTTTTTCCTTTGCGGCATTTTTCGTCTATCGCTTTTCCGGCGCAAAGAATCAGAAAACAGAGGAAGAAAGTCCTTCGGAGGTCATTTTCCTCGAGGAAGATTCCGCCGTATTCCTGCTGATTTATGATGAGGAAGGCGTTTTCGGACCCTTTACCCTGATAAATTTCGATGCCGCCGAGGGGAGGATCCCTGTTTTCACTTTTTCGGAAAAGGCTGCGCTCGATTACGGCGGAGTCAACGTTTCCGCCGGTGCGCTTTTCTCTTCCGTTTCTCCGGAAATTTTTGCCGGAACGGTCGAATCCAACCTCGGCATTGAGCTTTCCGGTTATTTTATCTGGAACCGGGAGGCGGCGGAAAAAATCATCACAAAAGCGGGCACCTTTGATTATATTCTTCCGCAGGATCTTTTTTATTCCGGCGGCAAAGGATACGTGAACCTCGTTTCCGGAGTTCAGAACATGACCGGAAAGAAAATCTGTGATATTATAACTTTTCCGGATTTTTCCGAGGGCGAACGCTGCGACACCGTTTCCCGCATAACCGCCGCCTTTTTCAACCGAAGGCTGCGGCGCTTCCTTCCGGAAAGCAATGTTTATTCCACCATTTTCAATTATACCGAAACGGACGTTTCCGCCTTTGATAAGGAGCGCCACGCAAAGCTCATCGAAGTGCTCTGTTCCTCCGGCGAAAGCCTTTCCGGGCATATCACCAACGATACCGAAAAGGACCCTAACACCGGGCTTCTCTATTTTTCCGAAGCCACAAAACAGCGTGTCAGAAAATATTTCGGCTGATTTTTGGGCAATAAAAACAGCGGGAGCAAGCTCCCGCCCTACGTTGTAATATCAAGCCTCCGCAGCCGAGCCGCCCGATCACACCGTTTTCCCACCGCAGGGGC
>CAZOOL010000197.1:0-1182 GCA_964581405.1 uncultured Oscillospiraceae bacterium
GACTATAATTTACAGTAATAATACAAAGACAAGGGGAATTTTTTATGAAAAACAGAATAATCGCGATTTTCGTTATTTTGACCTGCGTGCTCTGTCTTTCCGCCTGCAGCTGTTCCCATGAAAGCTGGGTTGAAGCGGAGGAAACCGGCGCGACCGTTTGTGAAAACTGCGGAATTTCCATTTGCGACGTGGACGGTCACACCTGGGCCGCCGCAACCTGTGAAACTCCCAAAACCTGCGAGGGCTGCAAGCTCACCGACGGTGAAGCCCTTGGACACAGCTGGTCCGATGCGGATTGTGAAAACGCAAAAACCTGCGGAACCTGCTTTGCAACCGAAGGCAATTCCCTTGGTCACAGTTGGATCGACGCAACGACTGAAGCTCCCAAAACCTGCGAAACCTGCTTTGCAACCGAAGGTGAGCGTATAATCACCGATGAACGCTTTAAGACTTCCGAATGCTCCATGCTTTTCGGCACTTGGGAAGGTATTCTTTCTCTTTCCGGTGATGAATTTGAGTTCGGCTTCGGCGACTATCTTGAAGTTTTTGACTGCATTTATTCCATTAACTTCTCCAATGACGGCAAAATGACCATCACCCTTCGTCCCGCCGACGAAAAACAATTCACGGACGCAATGGTTGCATACACCGTTGATTATTTCTATGAGGAAATGGCGGCTTCGGGCTTTAGTGCCGCGGACGTTGATGCCCTTATGGAGCAAAGCTTTGGCATGACTGTCGAGGAATATATGGGAGTGGAGATGGCTTCCATGGATATAGCCGAGCTTTTCAGCGCGTTTTCCGTTAATTTCGTCTATTTCGTCGAGGGAAATCAGATGTTTATAGGACTTACCTGGGACGCAATGGAAATGGACTTCTATACCTTAGACGGGGAAACCCTTTATCTTCCTATTGACGAAAGCGGCGAGGATACCGTCTTTACCCGCGTTTCTGAATAATATCGGCACGGCATAACAAAAGCCCTTCGGGATTTTTTCCGAAGGGCTTTTTTGCACGGAGAATTTTGGCAGGGCAGGAGCAAGCCCCTGCCCCACGTTCAATCAGCCGACAACAGCGGACAGGACGGGGTTACAATCTCTTGCTGAAACGGAACGGTCAAGACCGTTCCCTACATCTGCAAAATTACCGTTTTACACCGTAGGGGCGGATATTATCCGCCCG